>CAYVGN010000141.1:6358-7459 GCA_964451215.1 uncultured Acidobacteriota bacterium | reverse complement strand
AGGAAAACTACTGCGCGCGAACGCCGATCTGCACGTTTGCAGTCGTGGCCTGAACTTCCGGCTGGTACATGGGCTGCACGCGCGCCGGCATCACCTGGAAGTCCCCGTCGGTGCTGGCGCGCAGCAGGTAGCGGTAGTTTACCTCGTTGCGGCCCCACAACTCGGTCTGGAAAAAGGTCACCCGGTCGTCGCGCAACTCGCGCCGCGTCCACCAGGGGCTGGAATACCAGTCGGGGGCGCGTTCGAATTCAAACAGGTCATCGCGCTCCAGCGGCTCGAACCCGGCCGGGATCGGATCTTCGATAACCAGATACTCCCAGGCCCGTCCCGTCACCCTCAGCCGGACCGAGATCAGGTCGCCGACGCGGGCGGGGCCGTGGAACGGCTCCTCGCGATAGATGTAGCGGTCGCCCCGCTTCTCTGAGAAGACACGGAAATACTCGCGGGCGATGGTGAGGTCAGAGCGCTGGGAGGCGGGAATGCTGGCGTCGCCGGTGAAGTAGGTGGCCACCGCCGACCAGTAGAGCATGCCCGGCCCGCGCTTGTGGATCTCCAGTTCGTTTTCGCCGGGGGCCAGTTGATCGGCGCTGACGCGCAGGGTGATGGGCAGCAGCTTCAGCGCCTCCTCCCTGCTTACGGTGCGCCCCAGCAGGGGCCTGCCGTTCAGCAGCACTTCCAGGTGGTAGTTGGGCTCCAGCTCCTGGCTGGTGCGCAGGTAGTCGGTGATGCCGAAGATGACCGTGGCGGTGGTCAGGGTGCAATCCCAATAGTAGCCGGTGCGGCGGTGCCCGATCAGCCAGCGCACGGCGGCCGGCAGCAGCGGGCTGGTGGGGCGCAGGCCGGCCAGCGCCTTGACGGCGAAAGCCGAGGCCTGGATGGAGTTGTCGCGCGTGCCGTGCAGCATCATGGGGTCGCTGCGCGATTCCCAATGCGCCTCGCCGCCGGAGGCCACCGCCAGCCGCTCCAGTTCGGCGGCCAGGTCCAGCGCCCGCGGGTCCTTTCTGGCGGCCAGCGCCAGCGCCAACAGCGCCTTGCCCAGCGGGCTCAGCCGCCCGCGCGCTTCCAGCAGCCCACCCAGCGGCAGCGGGATCCTGGGGCTGG
>CAYVGN010000141.1:1440-6348 GCA_964451215.1 uncultured Acidobacteriota bacterium | reverse complement strand
AGCCATCGCGGAAGTGTGCGGCCGCCGCGGCGGCCGCACACTTCCGCGATGGCTTGGAGCGATTCCCTCAGGGACGGCTGCAAGATGACTGCCGCGTGGGACTCGGCCGGGCCCTGGAAAAACAGAACCGGCCGGAGGAGGCCGAACGGTTGTATTTGGCGGTGGCGGGCAAACCGGGCAGTTCCCAGGTCGGCGCCGCCCAGTTGGGTCGCCAGCGAGGCCAGCCCCCGGCGAATCACGTCCTCGCGCACGGCGTAGCCGGCCAGTTGCGCCTCCCGCAGCCCATACATCACGTAGGCGGTCATGAACGGGTGGGTGTTGTCGTCGCTCCACCAGCCCCAGCCGCCGTCCTGGTGTTGGAAAGCGTAGAGGCGCTTCAGCCCGGCGTTCACCTTGCGCTCCAGTTGCTCGGGGTGAGGCAGGGGCGGCAGGCGCAGTTCGGTGATGGTGCGTGCCACCACCACGTTGGGCAGGAAGCTGGACATGGTCTGTTCGACGCAGCCGTAGGGGAAGGTGGTCAGGTATTCAAGCGCGGAGAGCAGGGCACCGGCCACGCTGGGCGACACGTCCAGGCGCAGCGTGCCGCTCTCGCGGTTGGCGGCCGGCAGCGTGAAGCGCTCGGCGATTACCCCGTCGCCGGCGATGGAGCCGGCGCGGGCCTGGTGGACGGGGAGCCCGTAAGGACGGATGGGAATACGGACTTCCAGCGCGTCGGATTCCTCGCCGATGGCCCGGGCCAGCAACTGGGCCTCGCCGGCGCTGGGCGCCCGCACCTGCCACTCTACCCGCGCCTGGCCGTTTTGCGGGACCAGGACCGCGCGGGCAGCGCCGCCGCTGACCTCAATCCCGGTCCCTTCCAGGCTTACTTCCACGGTCTTGGCCGACGGCAGGTAGTTGTGCACGATGCCGACCACCACCGCCGAGTCGCGCTGGGTGAAGAAGCGCGGCGTTTCCAGGCGCAGCATGAGGTTCTTGCGCGCCACTACCTTCTGGAGCGCGCTGCCCGCGCGGGTGTCCAGGGTGACCGCCCGGGCGGTGGCCCGCCAACTGGTGAGGTTGTCGGGCAGCGCCAGCCGCACCTCGGTGCGCCCCGCAGCGTCAGTCACCAGGTGCGCGGCCCAGTAGGCGGTGTCCAAGAAGCGCCTGCGCACCTCCACCGCCTTCTCCCCCTCTTGCTTGAAGTCGGAAAGCTGGTAGGGGCGGCGCCGGAAGACCAGTTCCATGCGCTTCTCGCCCGAGTAGCCATAGAAGTAGTAAGAGGGCGAATAGCGAGTGATCACCCGCGTGTAGCGCTCGGCGTAGAAGAACTTGTGGATGTCGCGGGTGAGTTCCCGGCGCACGGCGTAGATGGCCTCGTCCACCAGGCCCAGGCTGATCTCGGCGCTGACCGGGCGCCCGTCGGCGTCGCGGGCGGTCACGGTGTAGACCGCTTCCTGGCCGGGCCGGTACTCCTGCCGGTCGCTGGTAATCTCCACAGAGAGCTTGCGGTCGTCGGCCGGAACCACCATGTTGTGGAGCGCCTGGTAGAAGCGGTTCTGCTTCACGTAGGCAACGGCCAGGTAGAAGTTCGGCGAGTAGTGGGGGCGGATGGGCACGTCCACGGTGACGGAGGCGGAAGCGGCCGGGCGCACCCAGGCCGAGTACACCTGCTGTCCTTCGGCGGTCACCAGCAGGTGCGCCCCGCCCCCTGTAGCGCCCGGCCTTGTGCCGGGCACATCCTCGGGCAGAGTAATCAGCACGCGCGCCGTCTCGCCGGGCCTGTACTTCTTCTTGTCGGCCACCATCCGGATTCGCTCCGCGCCAGGTTCTTCTCCGCCGTAGGCGAAACCCTCGCGCCACACCAGCACCCAGGTCTCGCCGCTGACCAGGCGGCCGCGGGAATCCTTCATCTCCGCGCGAAGGATGAAGTTGCCGGCGGTGGCGGGGCGGAACGAGAAGCGCGCCGAACCGTCGGTGCCGGTTTCGAGCGCCGCCTTCTGGACCTCCGACTCCTGGTAGCGCTTGGTGATCCACTGCCGGCGTAGCGCGGTGACCTGCAGAGCGGCCCGCACCGGCTTGCCTTCCAGGGTGAGGGCATGGAAAGTGGCTTCGACCGTGTCGGAGGGGCTGTACAGGTAGCGGTCGGGCCGGCCAAAGAGGCCCACATCGCTGTACAGCACCTGGCTGGAAGCGGCGCCCGCCACCTCCCGCTCCCCCACGTCGGTGACCTGCGCTTCCACCCGGTAGGTGTAGTTCTGGCGCTTGGGGTCCACTTCGGTGGGCAACTCGATCTGGAGCTTGCCGTCGGCGTCCAGCCGGCTTTCCTCCTCCACGATCTGTTCCGGCGGCCACCAGTAGCGCCCGGCCTGCTCGGCGCCCTCTCCGGCCTCCAACCCGCCTTCTTCCACCGGCTGGCCTTCCAGGTAATCCATCCAGTAACCGGGCACGTAGCGGGAGCGGAAGACCAGGTAGCGGACCTTGCCGGCGGAGACCGGCGCGCCGAAGTAGTAGCGGGCGCTGATAGAAGCGCGGATGCGCTCACCCTGCAGGTACTGCGGGCGCTCCACCGCCACCCTTACCTCGAACTCCGGCTTGCGGTATTCCTGGACCTGGAAACTCCAGCTCGCCACGGTCTTGCCGTTCAGCGTGGCTTCCAGGTGGTAGTAGCCGAGGGCGGACTCGGGCGAAGTTTCATAGGTGCCGCTCAGCGTGCCGAACGGGGTGAGCCGGTAGCTCTGCTGGAAGACCGGCGTATTCTCCGGGCTGTTGATGCGCACCTCGACCTCGCCCTGGGGCACTGCATAGCGGCCCCGGTCGAGCAGCCGCAGGATGCCCTTGAAGTGCACCTGGTGGCCGGGGCGGTAGACCGGCCGGTCGGTGTAAAGGTAGCCGCGATATTCAGCCAGCGTCTCGGTGTTGACCTCGTACTGCTCCAGCGCAGAAACAGCGAATTGGCCGCGGCTGCGAGCCATCGCCAGGACACTGCCGTCCTCCACTTCCTCCTCTTCCGGCTGCCCCAGGTCCCCCGGCTTCAGCGAAGCCAGAAAGAGCCCCTGCGTATCGGTGCGCCCGGAGGCGATGCGCCGTCCGAACCGGTAGAGCAGCACCTCGGCGTCCGCCGTCGGCTTGCCGGAGCGCCGGTCTACCGCGTAGACCAGCATCTGCTGCGGGGCGCTCTTGGTGACCATGGCCAGGTCGGTGATCACCAGGACGGCGTAGGCGGCCAGGCGGCCGTTCACCGCCTCCACCAGGTACACACCGGGCCCCTTCAGCTCCACCGGCAGCACCGCCCGCTGGGTGTCGGCGGCCAGGGGAAGCAACTCGCGCCAGCCCGCCACCAGCCGCTGGGGATTGAGCAGCGGCACTTGGGCGTAAGAACGGGCGTCCAGCACCGCGCGCTGGGGCCGCCGCGGGGAAACGGGCCGGCGGGCATAAGCGGCGCGCGTGCGCTCGCTGAGCTGCAGCCGGAAGAAGTCGCGGATCCGGCCCCGCAGGTCGCGCTTGAAGGTATGGATCGTTTCAATGGGGGCCTCCGTGGTCCGGTAGGTGTACAACAGGTCCCGGCGGCCCTCGCCGAACTGGTGCGGGTTCTTCAGGCCGGCGAACAGGGCCACCGGGTCGGCGACCCGGTACACCCGGAAGTCCAGCGAGGAGACCGCGCGGTAGTAAACGGCCACCTTGGGCTGCTCGCCCGGGGTGTAGCTGCGCGTGGTGCTGAGGGCAAACTCCGGCCCGACGGGCGGCTGCGCTGGCTGCTGCGCCCCGGCCGCTGCCGCCGGCAGAATCAGGGCCGCGAGCACAATCCCAGCGGCCACCGACATGGAGCGGACAGCAACTTCACCGGCTGTGCGCTCCCTCACGGTCGCGCCTCGGTTATGTCCGCCGGCATTCCACACTCTGCATTCCGCATTTCGCACTGCCTTGCCCTCCGTACTCGGTTCACCGCAGCACATTGAAACGATAGAAGCCGAGGAAATTCGCGTTTTCGAAAACCGGCCGCCAGCGCGCCGCCGGGTGTCGTTCGAGCACGCTGAGCGGCACCTTCTTGATTACTCCCGCTTGCCCGCCGTTTTCCCCGGTGTGGTAGACCACCCAGTCCGCCACGCCGTCCGGCAGCGCCTCCGAAGCGCCGACAAAAACCATGGTGTGGTAAGGCTGCTTCTGGTTGGGCTGGTAGAACACCAGCAGGTCGCCCTTCTGCGCCGCCTCCGCGCGGCGTCCAACCGGGTGCGCGTTGTAGCGAATGAGCGTTTCCGCGTCGGCGAACTCGCGGAAGCTGCCGTCGTTCAGGTCCGACGGCCGAAGCGGCGGCGGCGTGGCACGAAAAACTGCGGGCCCGACCGGCGTCCGGGGATACGAGTACTTCTCGACGTCTTCGATGGGGAACTCAACCGGCGCGGCGAACTGGCGGCGCCACTCGCCGTCATGGCGCCGGAGAGCTTCATGGAAGGCGTAGCGGATGAGCGCGGCGCAATCGTCCACCTCCCGCGACGCCTGGGCCGGGGGATAGTAATACTGCATCTCGGCCAGGAAGGTGAACCAGCGGCGGAAGCGCTCGCGGTCGGCCACGCTCTCCAGGCGGAGCACATCGGGCAGGCCGTCGCCGAAAGAATCCCAGGCCAGCGACTGGAGCCGGATGGGAACGACGGCGCGAAGGCCCAAGACGCTGGCCTCCACCAGCACCGTTCCAGCCTGGCGGCCGGCCCGCAGCGTCGCCGCGGCAACGCCGCGCCTCGGAGACGGCCGCAACAGGAGCCTGGCGTCGAGTGGGGAGGAGCATTCCTGCCTGTCCAATAGCGCCAACAGCGTTTGGTCCCTGTTGTGAGGGATGGGCAGGCAAGACTGGCCGTCCGGAGGGAGGAGGCGCAGCCGCAGGCTTCGGAGCGCGGCCAGGCCCAGCCCGCGCGCGGTCACGTTGGTCTGGGCCAC
>CAYVGN010000141.1:0-1430 GCA_964451215.1 uncultured Acidobacteriota bacterium | reverse complement strand
GGCCACGCCGTCAGCCGGCAGCGCCGCCCGCTCCACGCGCAACTCCACCCGCGGCCGCAGCCACCCCACCGCCGTTCCCACTGTCGCTACGGTGCCCAGGATCAGCAGAATCGCCGCGCCTTTGTTCCCACGTGACATTGATTGCCTACGCGGCCGGGTCGCCGTCGCGGCCCGGGCGGGGCCGGAACTTCGCGCATTATCCAGCAATTGCCCTTCCGCCGGTATACCCAAATTGGCATGGGCGCTTCGTTCGCCTGTCTGCGCAATGACACGTATGCCGTGTCAGCCCTGACCCGACTAGTGTCGGGCATGCGGCGGCTGAAAGAAGCGGCGATGAGCCGCCGCCCCTAAGATGCGCGTGGGCGGCGCAAAGGCCGGTGATAGAATCCGCCACTGTGAACCGAGTGGTTTCCCTTCTCGTACTATGAACCGAATGGTTTCCTTTCTCGTCTTTCTTGTCTTCTTCCTGCTGATGCTGGGCGGCTGTGGACGGGGCGGGAGCGAAGCACAAAAATCCGAGCCGGAACCGGCGCCGGCGGGCAACCTGGTTCGCCTGACCCCAGGGCAGGTGCAATCGCTGGGCATCCGGACGGCGCCGGCCGAGAAGGCCGAGACGGCCGAGTTCGTGACCGTGCAGGGACGGGTGGCGCCGCGCAGCGGCCACAGCGCCTCCGTCATTGCGCCCTTCCCGGGGCGCCTGGTGACCGAGCCCGGCAGCTTCCCCGCCGTGGGCCAGAGCGTGCGGCAGGGGCAGTCGCTGGGGTGGGTGGAGCAACTGCTCAGCGCCACCGAATCATTGCAGGTGGCTGAACGGCGGATCACCCTGGCGGCCGAAGCCGAGCGCGCCCGACGGGAAATGGAACAGCGCGGCCGCGACCTGGAGCGTGCTCGCAAGCTGTTCGACGGCGGGGTCATCCCGCAGAAGCAACTGCAGCAGGCCGAACTCGACTACCAGCTTGCGCGCTCGCGCCATGAAGAGGCGCTAAAAGCCCAGGCCTCCTACGATCGGCTGGAGAAGGAAACGGCCAGCCCGCGGCGCGTGGAACTGCGGGCGCCCATCGCCGGAACAGTGCTGGCGGTGAACGCCAGCCCCGGGCAGCAGGTGGAGCCGTCGCGCCTGGCGGTCGAGGATGAGGAGCGAGATCGGATTGCGCCAGACGCGGCACAGCGGCTGCGGGGGCGCTTCAGGCCGGGGTCACGGAGGGCGGCGTTTGTCGAACAGAGCGCCGCCTGGCTTCCGGCCCGGCGGTATTCATAGAGCGGAACAACTGCGGGTGAGGGCTTCGGTGGCGCGACGTGCTCGGCCTCCTAGGTGCCTTGTTCAACGGCGCCGTCTTTCTTCCACGCTCCGGTGAGCCTGCGGCCGTGCGGGCGAGCCATCAGTGTGTAGGCCTCGTCCTCGCCTTTGGCGTGCAGCTCCAGCGCGTTTC
>CAYVGN010000140.1:0-7485 GCA_964451215.1 uncultured Acidobacteriota bacterium | reverse complement strand
TCCACCACCTGAGCCTGCTGCGGAGCCTGCCATGAGCCCGCCGGTCCCTAACTTCGACGACGCGGCCGCCCGGCAGGCCCTCCGCCGCGACCTGGACAGGAGCTTCATCGTGGAGGCGGCGGCCGGGACCGGGAAGACCAGCGAACTGGCCTACCGCTTGGTGGAGGTGCTCAAGAGCGGCCGTACCACCGTGGACCGCGTGGTGGCAGTGACCTTCACCCGCAAGGCCGCCGGCGAAATGAAGCTGCGCCTGCGCCAATACCTGGATGCCGCCCGCGAGGCGGAAATCACCCGGCAGGAAAAAGCAAATCTGGAACACGCCATCGCCCACCTGGAGGAAGCGCACATCGGCACCATCCACTCCTTCTGCGCCGAGATCCTGCGCGAGCGGCCGGTGGAAGCCCGAGTGGACCCCGGCTTCCAGGAACTTTCTGAAGACCAGGCGCAGGCGCTGTATGAGCGCGCCTTCCAGGCCTGGATCCACCAGAAGCTGTCGGACCTGCCTCCGGCGCTGGAGCGGGCCCTGGCACGAGGGAACCGGGCCGAGTCGCCGCTGGAGCGCCTGCAGGCTGCCGGCTGGAAGCTGGCCGAGTGGAGGGACTTCCCAGCCCCCTGGAGGAGGGAGGCTTTCGACCTGCGGCGGGAAGCAGACCGGCTGTTGGAGCGCCTCCGGGAACTGGCGCAGATGGCGCTCCAGTGCCCCAAGACCAACGATTTCCTGCGACAGACGCTGAAGCCGGCGGTGGAGTTGGTGCAGTCGCTGGAGCGCGCCGAGGCGGTGCGGGCGCGCGATTACTGCGCCATGGAAACCCTCCTGCTCGAGCTTCCCCGCAAGCTGAGAAAGGGCTACCGGGGAAAGGGGCGCGGTCCGTTCGCCGCCGGGCTCACCCGCGACCAGGTCCTGGCGGCACGCGACAGCCTGCTCGCCTCCCTCGCCGACTTTGAGCGCCGGGCCAACGCCGAGCTGGCCAGCCTGCTCCACGACGAACTCCACGACCTGGTGGAGCGCTACGAGCAGCACAAGCGGCGGGCGGGCAAGCTCGACTTCGTGGACCTGCTGATCCTGGCCCGCAACCTGGTCCGCGACAACGCCGAGGTGCGGCGCTACCTGCAGCAGCGCTTCACACACATTTTCGTGGACGAGTTCCAGGACACCGACCCGCTGCAGGCCGAGATCCTGTTGCTGCTGGCCTCCGACGACCCGGAGCAAACCGACTGGCTGCGGGTGCGGCCGCGGCCGGGCAAGCTGTTGCTGGTGGGCGACCCCAAGCAGGCCATTTATCGCTTTCGCCGGGCCGACGTGCTCCTGTACCAAGCGGTGGCGGAGTCGCTGACCGCCCGCGGCGTGGCCCGCCTCTACCTCACCACCAGCTTCCGGGCGGTCGAGCCGCTTCAAGAAGCGATCAACAACGCCTTTCCCCTGACCATCCGCGAGGACAAGCAGGCGGGGCAGCCGCAGTACGTGCCGCTGGGCAAGTACTGGGAGGGCCCCGACGACCAGCCCTCGCTCATCGCCCTGCCGGTCCCCCACCCTTACGGGCCGAGCGGGGTCAGCCGGGAGGCGATCAAGGCCAGCCTGCCCGTGGCCATCGCTGCTTTCGTCGGGTGGCTGGTTCGTGAAAGCGGCTGGAAAGTGCGGGACCCGGAAGTGGCCGGGAGGCGCATCCCCCTGGCGGCCCGCCACGTCGCCATCCTGTTTCGCCACTTCGTCTCCTGGAAGGAAGACCTGACCCGAGACGTGGTGCGCGGGCTGGAAGACCGCGGCCTCCCCCACGTGCTGGTCGGGGCGCGCTCCTTCCACCGCCGCGAAGAGGTGGAGACGCTGCGGGCGGCGCTCACCGCGGTGGAATGGCCCGATGACGAGCTGGCCGTCTTCGCCACCTTGAAAGGCTCGTTGTTCGCCATTCCCGATGAAGCGCTGCTGCGCTTCCGGCAGGAGGTGGGGCGGCTCCACCCGTTTCGCCCCCTGCCGGAGGGCCTGGAGGGGGAACTGCGGCCGGTGGCCGAGGCGCTTTCGCTGGTGGCCGACCTGCACCGCAACCGCAACTGGCGCCCCGTGGCCGAGACGCTGAATCACCTGCTGGAAGCCGGCCGCGCCCACGCCGGCTTCGCCCTGCGCCCCGCCGGCCAGCAGGTGCTGGCCAACGTGCAACGAGTCTGCGAACTGGCCCGCAGCTTCGAGATGGCCGGCGGCATCTCCTTCCGCGGCTTCGTCGAGCAACTGGAAGCCGAAGCCGAGCGCGAGGAGACGGCCGGCGTCACCGTGCTGGAAGAAGCCGCCCAGGGGGTGCGCCTGATGACCGTGCACTCGGCCAAGGGGCTGGAGTTCCCCGTGGTCATCCTGGCCGACCTGGCCACCAACCTTGCCCGCCGCGATCCGGAGCGGCACATCGAGCCCGAACAACGGCTGTGCGCGCTGGCGCTGCTCGGCTGCGCCCCCTGGGACCTGCTCGACCACCAGGACCTGGAACGCGGCCGGGACCAGGCCGAAGGCGTGCGCATCGCTTACGTGGCTGCCACCCGCGCCCGCGACCTGCTGGTCGTTCCGGCCATCGGCGATCGGGAGTGGTCCGGCTGGATGGCGCCGCTCAACCCTGCTCTCTATCCCGCGCCGGCGTCTTGCCGCCACCCCCGAACCGCAGCCGGTTGTCCCGCGTTCGGCGCCGACACCCTGCTGGATCGGCCGACCCAGGAATGCGTCAAGCCCGGCCTGCACGTGGCCAGAGAGGGCGGGCACCAGGTCGTCTGGTGGGACCCGGCCATTCTCCGCCTGGGCGTTCAGAGCAACTTCGGGCTGCACCAGGAGGAGATCCTGGCCGAGGACCCCGGGGGCCAGGCGGCCGGGGCGGGCCTGGAGCAGTACGAAGGCTGGCGCACACGGCGCGGCCGCAGCCTCCAGCAGGGCCGGCAGCCGCAGTTCGACCTGCTGGTGGCCAGTCAGGCCCTGCAAGCGCCGCCCGCCGATGTCGGCCTCGTCGAGTGGCAGGCAGTCGAGCACGACCCCGCAAGGCCGGCCGGCGCTCGCTTCGGAACCCTGGTCCACACCGTGCTCAGCCAGGTGAACCTGGCCGCCGAACCCGGCGCCATCGGGGCACTGGCGCTACTCCAGGGGCGCGTGCTCGGCTCCCCGCCACAGGAAGTGGAGGCGGCCGCCCGCGCCGTCTCCGCCGTCCTGCGCCACCCACTGCTCCAACGAGCCAGGTCGGCCCGGCGCCTCTACCGCGAACTGCCGGTCACCCTCCGGATGCATCCAGACCGCATCCTGGAAGGAACCGTGGATCTGGCTTTTGTGGAAGCCGGCCGCTGGGCCGTGGTGGACTTCAAGACCGACGCCGACATCGCCGCGCGCCGCCAACACTACCAGCGCCAGCTCCAGTGGTACATGTACGCCATCTCCCAACTCTCGCGCCTGCCGGTTTCCGGCTGGCTGCTGCAGATCTGACCGTCGCCAAGGCCGCCACACCACCGCCGGAACTTCACTGGTTGCCGGCGGCGGCCTGTGGCGCCGATTGCGGCCGCTCCGCCACCGCCATAAGGTGATCGAGCACCAGGCGATCCACTTCCTCGTAGTCGCGGGCGGCGATGGCGGCCTCAACCGCCTGCCGGTCCAGGCTGCGGGAACGCTCCACCAGCCGCAGGAAGGTGTGGAGGCTGTTGCGCAGGTGCTTGGTGGCCAGCTCGACCGGCTGGGTGCGCAGGGCCTTTACGTCCAGACCCACCATGCCCATCTCCCAGTAGCGGTTCTGGTCCAGCACCCGCACCTGGTTGAAGGCGCGGCGCAGGTCCACCGAGCCAAAGGAGCGGTCCTGGTCGTACTTCAATCCGTTCTGGTCGTTCAGGTGCACGCTCCACAGCTTGCCGATGGCCAGCGCGAAGGCCAGTTCATCGGAGGGGTCCAGGCCGGCCAGGATGGCGTGCGCCGACTCCAGCAACACGCCGACGCGGGCCGGGTGGCGCGAGGCCTGGGCCAGCGCCAGACCGTGCCCCAGGGTGGGGATGTAGGCCTGATCCATCGGCTCGTTGGGCTTGGGCTCGATGGCGATGCGCAGCTCGGGGTCGTATTCCAGCAGGGCGTTGATCGCCTCCAGTAACTGGTGTGTGGCGCGCACCGCGTCCTTGGCCTCGCGCAGGTACGTTCCCTCGCGCGCCAGCCACAGCACCATCAGCGGCGTGCCCAGCTCGCGGCCGATGTCGGCTGCCTTCTTGGCGCGGTCCAGGGCGTAGGCCCGCTCCGCCGGTTGGTTCGAGGTGAAGGCCCCATCCACCGTCCGGGGGCTCTCCCAGAGGCGGGGCGCCACGAACTCGGCCACCAGCCCCTGCTCGTCCAGCATCCGGCGCATGGCCCGGGCCTGCTCCCGCATCTGCTCGGGCGACAAGTCATCGAGTCCGGGCACAGCGTCGTCATCGTGAAACTGCACCGCATCGAAGCCCAGCTCCTTGTACGCCTTCAGCTTGTCGGCGAACGAGCGCGCCGGGCGCACCGGGGGCCCGAACGGGTCTGCTCCTTCATGAATGTTCCAGGGACCGAACGAGAAACGATAGCCGTACTTTTCCATGGCTGCGCCTCCTTTGGTGTGGCCTGGCGAGATTATGCGTGCCGCCGGGAGTTGTCAAACCAGCAGTCGCGCACTGTGCTGTCCCTTTCGATCACCGCTGAGAGCTTGCAGTCCCAGAGGCGGGCCGCCTGGCCAAAGCGTTGCCGCCCGTCGCTGTTGTTCTGGTCCATGCGCGCCGCATCAACGCACAATCAGCCGGAGTCGCCTGTCCAACCACCGGGCTTCGTCCTCGAAGCCGGCCTGGCGGTGGAAGTCGCGCAGCCGCCGGTAGCGCTCCACCACGTCAAACCCGACGCTCCACTGAAGCTTGCGCAGATCCACCGGGCAGAGGTGGAGCGGCCGGGCATCGGCCTCGGCCAGGTGGTTGGAGCCGTTCATCAGGCAGTGATACCAGGTGCAGTGCGCCATAGCGAACATGTGACCCGTCTCGTGCGCCAGCACCTTCGAGCTCCGCCGCAGGATCACGCTTGCCGCGTCCGCCGGCTGGGCCTCGCCGTAAAATCGCGGATCGTAGCGAGCAAAGCTGTAGACGCCCACGCGGTCGCGCGGCGACGCCTGGCCAAAAACAAAGTTCCAGCTCGGCTCCGGGTACAAGTCAGTCATGGTGATGGCCACCAGGGCGAAAGCATCTGTGGGCAAGTGGCGCTCCAGCAGCCTCAGGATGTCGGTGGTGAGGAGCTGCACCTGGCCGGTGAAGGGGTTCTTCCGGCTGGTGACGCGGACCTGGGCCAGTTCCAGCGGCGGCAGCACCTCCACTTCCATCATGAAAAAGGCGGTGGTGAAGCGCCTCAGTTGGTCCTGCGCCGGGCCCTGGTGTTGGCCGAAACTGCCCAGCGGCTGAAGATAGAGCTTCTTGCGGCGTTCATCGGGCCGGTTGGGCCGGGAGCGGACGAACTGCTGGAACGTTTGTCCGGCCTCGGGATGGTTCGCCAGCCAATCGCTTGGGCCAGGGCTGGGCACGGGGCGGAAATCGTCGCCAGGATCCAGCGCGCGGCGTAGCGGTTCCGGCAGCCCAACGGTCGGGCCGATGGCCGCGAGCTGCTGCGCGCGCGTGGGAGGCGTAAAACGCACGTCTGTTCCCGATACCAGCAGAATAGTCGCGGGCAGGGCCAGCATCAACCAGGCGGCCGGAGCAAGACGCACGGCGACCGCCATTGTAGCCGCTGTTCCGCGGTAAGTTACGGTTCGTGCGCGGCGGGGCCGGGTCCTGCACGAGGCGCGTCCACCGCAGCCCTTACAGTCGCAGGCCGAGATGGCTGAGCAGGGCCAGGGCCTGCTGCTTGTAGCGGGCGGCGGCGGCCGGGTCGCGGCGTCGCCAGACCCGAATCGGCATGTACTTCTGAAGCTCGTACAGGAGATAAAACAGGCGACGCACGCGGGCCGGCGGCGAGAGGTCACGCTCGGCGCCGTAGCCTTCCCAGAACGGGGCTTCGCTGATGCCGCAGTAGTCCAGCACCGCGTACTCAATCTCCACGTCGCCCCACAGGGCGCGATCGAAGTCCACCAGCCCCGTCACGTTTCCCTCGCTGTCGACCAGGATGTTCTCGCTCCACACGTCCATGTGCAGGAGGCTGGGCTCAACAGGGCGCTCGAAGTGCCGCCGGTGGCGGTCAAACAGTTCGCGAATGGCCCCGGCTTCGTGCTCGTCGTAGCAGCCGCAGGCCTGGACGTCGTCCAGCAGCTTGTTCCACATCAGGTGGAAGGCTTCGGCCCAACCGGGTTGCGGCGGCATGGGCCGGTGGTCGCCCAGGTAGCCGTAGGCCCGGATTCCCAGGCAGGCGGGCGCGGTCAGGGCGTGAAGCTGGCGCAGGTAGCGTCCGGTCTGCCGCAGCGCCTCTGCGTACTGCCCGGTGGTGAAGCACGAGACCTGGCTGAGAGGGACGCCCGGCAGGGCAGTCATGATGAGGTAGTCGCGGTCCATCAGCGCGCGGGTGAAATCGTGCGCCACCACCCGGGGGGCCGGGATGCTGGTTCGCGCCAGGACCAGGCCGTGTACGGCCGGTTCCTGGCGCATCATGCGCCGTTCGTAGAAGAGCAGGCCGGTCTGGTCCGGCGGCGCAATCCGCAGCACGTAGCGGCCGCCGGCGGTGTCCACCCAGAAGGAGGTGTTGTGCCTGCCGGTTGTGAGCGGCGTCAGCTGGAAATCGCCCTCGGGCCGGAGGTGTTGGCAGATAAGTTCGTTGATGCGGGCCGCATCCAGATTGTGGGCCACCTCATCACTGTACCTCACTGTACCTCGCGTTCTTCCCGGCGGGAACCCTCGGTTCAGAAGGTCAAGCGGAGCTGGGTTTCGAGGCCCGGGCCGGGCTCGGGTACGTACCAAACTGCCAACCGGCGGAGCGCTGCGTCTGTAGTAGATTTACTATGGGAAGGAATCAGGCCCCCGCCGAGGATTTGGCGGCTATGTTGCGATTTTTACAGGCTCTGCTCGGCGCTGCCATCGTCACCGCCTGTCTGGCGGCTGGGGCCTGGGCCCAGCAGGCCCTCAGCGTCGAGCAACTGAAAGCGGGCTTCCCTTCGCGGGACAGGGCCGAGCAGGTGTCGGTTCGGGGGAAAGTCACCGCGGAGAAAGGCGTCTGGACCCTCACGGTCAGCGGGTACTACCTCAAGGACCGCGAGGGGTCGCTGCTGCAGGTACGCACGGCCGAGCCGCTGCCCGGGATCGGCTGGGAGATGGTGGTGACCGGTTTCGCCGGCCAGGACCCGCAGTCGGGAGAGATTTACCTCCGTGAAGCCAGCCGCAAGGTGCTGGCCCGGCCGCCGGTGGCCGCCACGCCGAAGGCGCCTGGGCCGGAGGCGGGGAAGCGGCCGGCGCCCGGGCGCGCCGAACGGCAGCGACGCGGCGCGGCCAAGCCGCCGGGCGCAGAGCAGCCCCAACTGCCGGAAAGCCTGGAACATCGCCTCGACATTCCCCAGCGGCACGTCCGGC
>CAYVGN010000139.1:3421-7522 GCA_964451215.1 uncultured Acidobacteriota bacterium | reverse complement strand
CGAGTATCACCTATCCTGGGGGCATGGGCAAGTTTCTGGAGGGCAAAGCGGCCGTGGTGACCGGCGCGACGCGGGGCATTGGGCGGGCCATCGCGGAGGCGCTGTTGCGGGAAGGCGCGCACCTGGCCATCTGCGGGCGTACCGAAGCGGCAGTGGAGCGGGCGGTGGAGGAACTGGCGCGTGCTACGGGCGGCCAGGTGGCGGGCCGGGCCGCCGACGTGGGAAATCCTGAGCAGGTGGCAGACTTTTTCGGCTTCGTGGACCAGAGCCTGGGGGGCCTGGACATTCTGGTCAACAACGCCGGGATCGGCGTGTTTCGCCCGCTGGCGGACCTGACCCTCGAGGAGTGGCGGCGCACCATCGACACCAACCTGAGCGGGGCGTTCTACTGTAGCCGGGAGGCCCTGCCGCGGTTCCGCGCGCGGGGCGGCGGGTTCGTCATCAACATCAGCAGCCTGGCGGGGAAGAACGCCATCGCCGGCGGCGCCGCTTACAACGCCTCGAAGTTCGGGCTGACCGGCTTGAGCGAGGCCATGATGCTCGACCACCGCTACGAGGACGTGCGCGTCTGCTACATCATGCCGGGAAGCGTCGATACGGAGTTCAGCCAGCGCACGCCGGGCACGGACTGGAGGATCGCTCCGGAGGACATTGCCGAGGTCGTGCTCACCGTGCTCCGCATGCCGGCTCGCACGCTAATCAGCCGGGTCGAGATCCGGCCCACCAAACCGCGGCGTTGAGCGCTCATTCGAGGAGGCCGCGTGGCTGCCCTGACACCCCGCCAAATGGACTTCGCCGAGCTGGTGCGGACCTCGGAGGACTTCCGCACTAGGCTCGAGCGCCTCAAGACGGAACTGCGCCCGCCGGAGTTTGACTGGTACCCCTACTGGACTTTCGGCAATTTGGTGCATCTGGACCATCTGCTGACGGGGGAGCGCCGGCGCCTGCTGGAGCTGATCGGCGATGAGCCGGTGCTGGATGTGGGCTGCGGCGACGGGGACCTCGCGTTCTGGCTGGAATCCCTCGGTTGCCAGGTGCACGCCCTGGATTTCCCCCGGACGAACCTGAATGGGATGCAGGGAGTTCGGATGCTCCAGCGCGCGCTCGAATCTTCAGTGCAGATCTGGGAAGTGGATCTGGACGCGCATTTCGCGCCCCCGCCGGTGCACTACAGGCTGATCTTGTTGCTCGGCCTGCTCTATCACCTGAAGAATCCCTTCTACGCGCTGGAGACCCTGGCCACCGTAGCCGGCTATTGCCTGCTGAGCACGGTGATCACCGCGGCGGCGCCGGACAGGCCGACGAGCCTCAAAGGGCTGCCCGTGGCTTACCTGGTC
The DNA here is from genome assembly GCA_964451215.1 of uncultured Acidobacteriota bacterium. Classification (GTDB taxonomy): domain Bacteria; phylum Acidobacteriota; class Terriglobia; order JAJPHL01; family JAPKYU01; genus CAYVGN01. Next base: position 6,185 of record CAYVGN010000139.1, on the reverse strand, counting down.
GATGAACGGGAAATGAACAACGATCCCTCCAACTACTGGGTATTCACGGAGGCCGGCCTGCGGCGGTTGCTGGCGCGGACCCGGTGGGAGGTGTGCGACTGGCTGGTGGTTCAGCCGGAGGTGGGCCGTCAGGCGAGCTTCTGGGAGAGACGGGAACGCGCCTTCTGCTTGCTCCGCAGCCAGGTAGCGGACCCGGGATTCACAGTCCGGCTGCTCAGCGGCTGGCACAATCTGGAGGAGTGGACCTGGCGGTGGACGGAGCGGAAGTTCTCGGCGGCGCTGCCGGCGCCTCGGCGATCGGGAACGGCGGCGCTCACGCTGAAGTTCGTGCTGCCCGAGGCCGTGCTGGAGCGCTTGGGCCCGGTGACGCTCACCGCGACCCTGGAAGGCCAACCACTCCCGCCGGAAACCTACCGCCAAGCGGGGGAATGGGCTTACCGGCGAGAAATACCTGCCGCCGGGTTGCCCCCGGGCACCGTGGTCGCGGAGTTTGAACTGGACAAGGCTCTGCCGCCGGACGAGACCGACCAGCGCGAGCGCGGCCTGATCGCGGTCTCCCTGCGTTTCGAATAGCCGTCGCAGCGTTCGTCTTTTCCCTCTTGAAAGCAACCCTGCAAGTGTGATACACACGGCGCTGGGAGGCAAGTGATGAGGCCCACCGGCAGACGGAAGTTCTTACTTTCCTCGATCGTCGCGTCCTGCCTGATGGCAGTGTCGTGCGCTGGACCGGAGCAGCCCAAGGCGGGCACGCCCCTCTTCCACTGGAACGCCGCCAAGCAGACCTTCGGCGCAGGCGACTACAACAAGGCCAATGACAACTTGGGCGAGGTCATCAGGACCGACAACGAGTACACCGCCCGCGCCCTGCCGTGGCGGCTCGTGTTGCTCGCCGGCATGACCAAAGGGAACTCGGAACTAGCCGAGATCTGGGAAAACGGCGCCGGTGCCAATCGCACCAACCCCACGCGTTTCCGGACGCAGGCGAACGTGTACCGCAAGCTGGGCGGCCAACTGGCCTTGCAGTTTGCAGAGACGCTCCAAAAGTCCGAGGCGGCCAATAAGGCACAGCAGGTGACCCTGGTGATGCCCTTCCCTGCCGGGAGCGCGGCCGAGATCCCGCAAGTGAAACGAGTCTCCAGCGGCATCCTGATCCCGGAGGCCGAGGCCGACACGCTCGAGCAGCGGGTCCGCGAGAGAGCGGTCTTGCTGGCGGCCTGCCGTGCCGTTGGAGCTCCCGATGACCCCGCCAAGGCCCAACAGGTGTTCAAGAGCGAACCCCTCCAGATCGACTGGCCCGTCTTCGCCGCGGCCTTAGCCAACAGCCTCTACGACCAGGCTGATCTCTTCACCAACGAGCACCTGGATCGGCCGGATCGCCTGGAGTACTTCTCGAAGAAGGCGCTGGAGCTTCTCAAGGCGGTCCCCGACAGTAAGGAAGTCAAGTCCCTGAAAGCCAAGATCGACAAGCTCCTGAAGAAGAAGAGGTAGGGCCTTACTACAGCCCCTCGGAACGTTCGAGTTTCGCACCCGCGGGAGTTTGCCTGAGGCGCAAGGGGCGCGGTTCTTCAGCGCAGGACGGCAGGGGCGTGACCGAGTAATAATTCAGCCCATAAAGCCAGCCACGCTTGGCTTCCTCGACACAGACCTCGCCCGCCTGGCCCGCGACCTGCCGCCACACAAACCGCGCGGAGGCCACGCGGTCCAGTGCGGGGAAGGTGGTCACTTTCAGCCAGACCACACCGGCGGTCATTACCGCCACCACCACAGAAACCGCCCAAAGACGCCGTCCGCGAGTTTCCATCCACCACGCTAAGCCCGCGGCCACCACGGCGGGCGCCGCCGCGCCCCAGCTAATCGGACCGGCCTGGGCGCGCCGCAACCCTTCCAGCACCGCTTCCGGCAGAACCGCTGCCACCGCCGGCAGCAGGGCCACCAACAGCGCGCAAGCGGCCAGCGGCCAGCGCACCCGCCGAGACTCGGCCAGCTCAAGACCCATTAGCGCCGACAGCGCCGGAGCCAGCGGCAACACATAGCCTGGGAGCTTGTTCACCGCGGCCGAGAAGAATACCAGCCCGAAGACGACCCACAGCACGAAGAACCGTCGGCGAGGGTCCTGGTAGCTGCGCTTGCGGAACAACAGCACCACCAGGGGCGTCCAGGGAAACAGCCCGGCCAGCAGGACCGGCACGTAGAACCAGAAGGGTTGCGGGTGTTGGAGCGCTTCGGCCGAGAACCGCCCAAAATGGTGCTTCAGAAAGAACTCCTCGATGAAGGGCCAGCCGTTGGCCTTCCAGCACAGCAGGTACCATGGCGCGGCTACAAGCAAGAAGGCGGCGATGGCGGCCGGGTGCAGCAGCTCCCGAAGCCGCCGGCGGGCCAAGAAAACCAGTGGGAGGGCCAGCGCCAGGGGAACCAGCCCCTTCGCTAGCACCGCCAGGCCAAGCAGAGCCGCGGCACCAACGCGGTGGGACAGGCGGTTTCGCCTGTCCGTGACCAACGGCATCCACAGCAGCATTGCTGCTGAGAACGCTGCCGCCATCGGAAGGTCGGTTACCCCCACGTGGCTCAAGCTCAACCAGGCGGCCGAAGTCGCCAGCATCGCCGTGGCGAACAGCGCCGCGCGCGAGGAGAATTCCCGCCTCAGCAGTCCGTAATACGCCAGCAGGAAGGCCACGCTCATCAGCGCCACGGGCAGGCGCGGAGCCAGGTCCTCACCTGCCCCGGCAAGGAAAGCTAGGCCGCTCATCCAGTAGAGCAGCGCCGG
>CAYVGN010000139.1:0-3411 GCA_964451215.1 uncultured Acidobacteriota bacterium | reverse complement strand
GGCTCGTCCGGACCCAGCAGGCCCGTCGCGGTCAGGCCCAGAAAAAAGAGAGAATAGAAAATGGCAGCCACGAGCAGCACACAGAGGATTGCGCGCTGCACCGCCGGCCATGACCTCGACACTTCTCAAAGTATAATGACCCGCTTCCTACTGCTGCTGATTGCCCTGATCCCCGCGAACGCCGGCTGGGCTCAATCCGGCCCGTGCGCCTGCGATCACACCCGCCCGGAGACCCTGGAAGCCCGCAATTGCAGCCTCTGCCGCGAGGCCGACAAGCAGCCGGCCGAGGCCGCCATTTTCTACCTGAAGGACTCCAACCCGCGCAAGCCCAACCGCTGGCTGGTGTTGACACGCGCCCACCGAGGCGGCTCCCACTCGCTGGCAGAGCTGTCGCACCGCGAGCGCACCGGGCTGTGGAACGCCGCCATCAAGAAGGCCAAGGAGCTGTGGGGCGACCAGTGGGGCTTGGCCTACAACGGCGACAAGGTACGCACCCAGTGCCACCTCCACATCCACATCGGCAAGCTGCTCCCGGCGGCCGTGACGCGCCGCAAAGTGGTCCTAGTCAACGGCCCCGCCCAGATCCCGCCGCCCAAGGACGGCGAAGGCATCTGGGTGCACCCGCACGGCGGCAAGCTGATGGTGCACCTGGGAGAGCAGATCTGCGAGACAGTCCTGCTGCGCTGAGATGAGCGTAATTGAGATCCAGCCCGCTCCCACGCCGGAGAACGCCGCGCTGCGCCTCCACCCCTCCGACAACGTGGCCGTAGCCCGCGTGCCGCTCGTCCCCGGGCAACGGCTGCGCCTGGAAGACGCCGCGGTGATCGTCCGGGAGCCGATCCCGGCGGGACACAAGGTGGCGCTGGCGAAGATCACGCCCGGAGAAACCCTCCGGCGTTACGGCGAGAGCATCGGCCGCGCCGCCCGCGAGATCGAAGCGGGCGCGCACGTTCACATCCACAACCTCAGCTACGAAGAGGCCCCGCCCTGTTATGAATTCCCCGAGCGGGAGATTCCGCTGCCAGAGCCGCCCGCGCGGGGCCCCTGCTTCATGGGTTACCCACGCCGGGACGGGCGCGCCGGCACGCGCAATTACATCGCGGTGGTGGCGGCGAGCAACTGCGCGGCGCACGTGGCGGAACTGATAGCGCGCGGTTTCGAGGGCGTTACCCTGCCGCCCAACCTGGACGGGGTGGTGGCTTTTCCCCACGGCGATGGCTGCGGGCAAGCCATCGGCCCGGATACGGTTCTGTTCCGCCGAACCATGCAGGGCATCCTACAGCACCCCAACGTGGCCGCCGCCCTGCTGGTGGGACTGGGCTGCGAGGTCAACCAGATCGAGCAGTACTTGGAACTGCCCGCGGTCACCGGCCTGACCATCCAGGCCCGGGGGGGAACGCGGGGCGCGGTTGAGGCCGGCCGGCGCGAGGTGATGAAGCTGACCGAAGCGGCCTCGGCCATTGAACGGGCGGCAGTGCCGGTCAGCAGGCTTGCGCTGGGGCTCAACTGCGGCGGCTCAGATTCCTTTTCCGGGATCACGGCGAATCCGGCGCTGGGAGTCTGCTCGGACCTGCTGGTGGGCTATGGGGGTACGACGGTGCTGGCGGAGACGCCGGAGGTGTTCGGGGCGGAGCACCTGCTGGTGCGGCGCTCCCGCAACCGCCAAGTGGCTGAGAAACTATTGAGTTACATCGCTTTCTACAAAGATTATTTGCAGCGCTTCGGCCACTCCTTCGACGCCAATCCCTCCCCGGGTAATAAGGAAGGCGGCCTCACCAATATCCTGGAGAAGTCGCTGGGGGCGGTGGCCAAGGCTGGCACCACGCCGCTCGTGGACGCCGTCGATTACGCCGAGCCGGTCACCACCCCGGGCATGGTGTTCATGAACACGCCGGGGTACGATCCAGTGTCGTTGGCGGGGCTGGCCGCGGGAGGCGTCAACGTCATCGTTTTCACCACCGGCCGGGGCAGCGCCATCGGCTTCCCCACTGTTCCGGTCGTCAAGATCGTCAGCAACAGCCAGAGCTATGCCCGGATGCGCGACAACTTCGACGTCAATGCCGGGCGGGTGGCCGACGGCGAGAGGACCATCGTCGAGATGGGCCGGGAGATCTTCGAACTGGTGCTGCGGGTGGCCTCTGGCGAGCGAACCGCCGCGGAGCGCTGGGGACACCGGGAGTTCGTGCCCTGGCGCATCGGGCCGTTCATGTAAAGCTGTCGGGGTGCGGTACACTGGTGGGTAACTCTATGAAATCATTGTGTGCGAGCTTCCTGCTGGCCGTCGTGGGACCGTTTGCGCCCACCCTGGCGGCGGGGCCGCAAGCTCCCAGGAAAGCTGCCCCGGCTAAGGCAGCCCCCGCCAAAGCTGCCGACAAGTCGGCCCTGGACAAGGCCGTCTTGGAACCCTACGTGCGCCACCTCTTTGTCTGGGGGCCCGCGATCCAGGTCAAGATCAGCGACCCGGTGCCCGCCGCGGAGTTGCCGGGCTTCTTTGAAGTGAGAGTGACCGGTTCGAGCGGTAAGGCCACCCAGGAGGAAACCTTTTTGGTGTCCAAGGATGGCCGGAAGATCCTCAAGGCCATGGTGTTCGACATCCGGCAGAACCCCTTCAAGGCGGACCTGGACAAGTTGAAGACGCAGTTTCAGCCCAGCTTCGGCACGCCCGGAGCGCCCGTGGTCCTGGTGCAGTTCAGTGACTTTCAGTGTCCGTACTGCAAGGATGAGGCCAAGCTGCTGCGCGACAACCTCCTGAAGACCTTTCCCGCACAGGTGCGGCTGTACTACAAGGATTTTCCGCTCGAGCAGATTCATCCCTGGGCGAAGACCGCAGCCATCGCCGGACAGTGCGTCTTCCGGCAGAACCCGACGGCTTTTTGGGAATACTACGACTGGATGTTCGCGCACCAGCAGGAGATCACTCCGGAGAACTTGCGCGCCAAGGTGATGGAGTTCAGCCAGCAGAAGTCGCTGGACGTGCTGCAACTGACCCGCTGCATCGACACCCGGGCCACCCAGCCACAGGTAGACCGCGACATAGCCGAAGCGAGGTCGCTGAACGTCACCTCGCTGCCGACCCTGTTCGTGAACGGCCGCCGACTGGTGGGCCAACTGAGCTGGCCGGGTCTGAAGCAGATCATCGACTACGAAATCGACTACCAGAAGACCGCCCAGAATGCTGGGGAACAGGCCTGTTGCGAACTGCCGGCGCTGTCGCCGGCGCCGAAAGTGGGGCCGTAACAAGGGATGCTAATGAGACTGCGGAGAGGCTGGCTCCGGCTGTTCGGGCTGGCCGTGGCGCTCAGCCTGCTGAGCGCGGCGGAGCTCGAGCCCGGCCGCTACCTGGAGCACGTCAAGTACCTAACCTCGGCGGAGCTTAAGGGCCGGGGCACCGGCGCCCCGGCCCTTAAGCTC
>CAYVGN010000138.1:2274-7551 GCA_964451215.1 uncultured Acidobacteriota bacterium | reverse complement strand
GGATACTTGATCTTCTTCTGGATGTCCTTGACCGTGATCAGGCCCTTGAGGTTGTAATCGCCGTCCACCACCAGCAGCTTTTCCACGCGGTGACGGTGCAGGATCTTCTCGGCCTCCTCCAGCGTGGTTCCCACCGGCACGGTGATCAGGTTCTCCTTGGTCATCACCTCGCCGATCGGCAGGTGCAGCCGGGTTTCGAAGCGCAGGTCGCGGTTGGTGAGGATGCCGACCAGCCTTCCGTTGCGGGTGACCGGGACGCCTGAAATCTTGTAGTGGCGCATCACCTCCAGCGCCTCCGAGATCCGGTTCTCCGGCGACATGGTCACTGGGTCCACGATCATGCCGCTCTCGCTGCGCTTCACCTTGTCCACTTCCTTGGCCTGCTGCTCGATGGACTGGTTGCGATGGATCACTCCCAGGCCGCCCTGCTGGGCGATGGCGATGGCCAGCCGGGCCTCGGTCACGGTGTCCATCGCGGCGCTGACGATGGGGATATTCAGGACGATGTTGCGGCTGAAGCGGGTGCGGACGCTTGCCTCCATGGGCAGCACCGAGGAGCGCGCCGGCACCAGCAACACGTCATCAAAGGTCAGGGCTTCGGGAAGGTCGGGCGCAAACATGCGTCATTCTAACACGGCAGTTGGCACAATGGCGGCGACGCCGTTGCGGCTCTTCGCCGCCGGCGCCGGACAGTTGCAGATAGCGGGAAGTGGATCGCTACAGTTTGAGGAACACGTTGAGCAGCTTGACGGCCACGCCCTTTTTCAGCGAACCGGGGGCGTGCTCAATCCGTACGACCTCAGCGAACTGGGGCGTCTGGGTGCCGGTCTGGGCCGGGTCGTAGGGGAAGGTGATCCGGATCAGCATGCCACGGTGGTACTCGCGGAACGCCCGGAAGAAAAGGCCGTTGCGTGTCATGTTCTCGATGGTGGCCACCTCCGATCGCCCACCCACCTCCACCAACGCCTTAGTCTCCACCTTGATCCGATACCGGTCCCTCCGCTCCGGTCCCTCATGTTTGGGTTTCTCTGGCATCCGATGCTTTTCAGGCTAGCAGAAACACCAGCTACGCGGTTAAGTTTTGCCAGCATGTTACAGAAGACAAACCGAGTGCGCAAGCCCCGGTGGGCGCGGTTGACCCCGGCCCGCCGAATTTGCCACTATAGCCAGGGACAAGCTACGGTCGGCTCTGGACCCCGGGTCCCTTTGCGTCTCGGCCACGTGGAGAGGGCATATCCCGGCGGGAGGGCCGGGGGGCTCCGGGAAAATGGGGCTTGATTGGCGGTTGGAGGGAGAGGTATACTCCGCCAAGAGTGATGCCATTCCTCTTACCAGGCGCTTACAGAATCCTGGAGAGCTGCATTCCGGGACGGTAGAAATGCGGCGTTCTCGCCTATTTCGGCAGTTCCTGCTGATCTGCTCGATCGTAACGGCCTTCATCATCATTGCCGACATCGTGCTGCTTGAGCAGATGTCGGGGCCGAGTCCCGACCTGGGGCGAATCCGATTGCTGACCATTCTGTTCTCGGTTTCCGTGGTGCTGATCGTGGTCCTGGCGGGCGGGGCCTCCGTGCGCCTCGTCCTGGACAGCATTCGCCGGGTGCTGAAGGGCATGGAGCAACTCCGCCAGGGTGAGTACCCGTTGCTGGTCGTCCAGGGCGACGACGAGCTGGCGGAACTGACCCGCGGCTTCAACCGCACGGTGGAGGAACTCCGGAGCCGCGACGAGCGACTGAAGAAGTGGGCCGGCCAGACTGAGAGCGAGCTGCGAAAGCTCTCCCGCACCCTGGAAGAAGAGCAGCAGAAGCTGGAAACGGTCCTGGATTCCATCGGTGAAGGGGTCATCGTTCTGGATAGCGAGAACAAGGTGCTGATGGCCAACCGGCGGGTGAGCGAGATCTTCGGCGTGCCCATGGAAGCCATCAACCGCGCTGAGCTGAAAACGCTCATCAACCAGGTGCGCCACCGCCTGGTGCGCCCTGAAGCGGTGCAGGAGAGGATCCGTCAGTTGGAGAAGGAACCAAGCTTAGTGGACGAGATCACGCTGGAGTTAGATGAGCCCGGCGGGGTCGCCATCCGCCTGTACAGCGCGCCCCTGGGGGGGACGGACGGGAAGGTGCTGGGGCGGATCGCCACCTCGCTGGACCTGAGTAAGGAACGGGAGCTGGACCGCCTGAAGACGGAGTTCCTCTCCACCATCTCCCACGAGCTGCGCACCCCGCTGACCTCGGTCAAGGGGGCGCTGGGGCTGATCCGCGGCGGCGCGGTGGGCGCGGTTCCGGCCGACATGCGCGAGCTGCTGGACATCGCCCTCACCAACACCGACCGGCTGATCCACGTCATCAACGACATCCTCGATGTCTTCCAGCTGGAGCGCGGGCAGGCGCGCATCCGTCCGGTTTCCATGGCACTTTTCCAAAGCGTGGAGCGGGCGGTCGAGGCGGTGTCGCCGCAGGCCGAGTTGCAGAAGGTCACCGTGGAGACCCGGATCTCTCCCGAGCTGCCCGCCGTCAAGGGCGATGCCCGGCGCATCGAGCAGGTGCTGGTCAACCTGCTCTCCAACGCCATCAAGTTCTCGCCTCCCGAACAGAAGGTGATTGTCTCGGCGTGCTTGGACGGCGAGATGGTGGTGGTCTCGGTGCAGGACTTCGGCCGGGGCATGTCCCAGGAGTTCTTGTCGCGTCTGTTTTCCAAGTTCGAGCACGCCCAGGGCGCCCTCACGCGGGAAAGCCAGGGCGCGGGGCTGGGGCTGGCCATTTGCCGCCACGTGATTGACGCCCACGGCGGCCAGATCTGGGCGGAGAGCGACGAAGGGAAAGGCAGCACCTTCTACTTCTCGCTGCCGGCCCTCCATCACAGGGAAGCGGCCCCGCCGGAAGCGGGCCAGCCCGAGGCGGCGCGGCCCGCCGAGCGCCGGTTGATCCTGGTCATTGACGACGACGAGGACGTGGCCCGCGTGATCTCTTACGTGTTGCAGTCGGAAGGGCACCGGGTCATCTGCGTGGACAACGGCCGCGAGGCCATCGAGTTGGCGCGCAAGCACCGGCCCGACATGCTGACCCTGGACCTGATCATGCCTGAGATCGACGGCTACCGCGTGCTGGAAACCTTGCGCAGCAGCGAGGAGACCAAGACCATCCCCATCATCTGTATCTCGGTTCAGCCCGATCCCGGCCCCGCGCTCAGTCATGGTGCCGACTACTATCTGGAGAAGCCTCTGGACATTGAGAAGTTGCGCCAGACGACAGCACGGGCGTTGGCGGCAAGGTAGAAGGGGACCCCATGAACATTTCCACGGTCTTGCTGGCCGAAGACGATGCCGACATTCAGAAGCTGGTGCGGATGAGCTTGTGCTTCCGCGGCGTCAAAGAGGTGGTGATCGCCGAAAACGGAGAGGATTGCCTGGCCCTGGTCAGCAAGGTAAAGCCCGATGTCATCCTGCTGGATGTCATGATGCCGCGCATGGACGGGTTCGAGACCTGCCGGCGGCTCAAGGCCAATCCCGAAACGCGGTCGATCCCGGTGATTTTCTTAACTGCCAAGGCTCAGCAGTTCGAGGTCAAGCAGGGGCTGGAAGTGGGCGGGCTCGGGTACTTGATCAAGCCGTTCGATTCCATGACCCTGCACGACGAGATTCTCACCCTGCTGAACAAGGGCAAGTCCCAAGGGTAGAAATGCAGGCTGTGGCGGCTTTCCCCACGGAAATTCTGGACTCCCTCTCCTCCGGCATCCTGGCCCTGGATGCGGAGCGGCGGATCGTCTTCCTGAACCGGGCTCTGGCCCGGCGCCTGCGCATTGAGCGGGAGGAATGGATGGGAAAACCGGTGGGGGCACTGGCCTCGCTGGTGGAGCCTCATCTATCTTCCCCGGAGGCCTTGGACCAATACCTAGGGCCGCCCGAGGACCCGCGGGCCCGAGCCAGCCGGGAGTTGGTGTGGCAGGAAGGCGAACAGCTAATTTACCTGCGCGAGGACAGCGCGCCGCTGCGAGACGGCGCCGGCCGGGTGGTCGGCCGGCTGTACGCCTATCATGACCTCAGCCGCGAGAAGGAGATCGACCGGATGAAGACGGAGTTCATCGCCGTCGCTTCCCACGAGTTGCGCACTCCGATGACCTCCATTAAGGGTTCCATTGACCTGCTCCTGAGTGGCTTTGCCGGCGACATCAGCGCGGAAACTCAGGAACTGCTGGAAATCGCGCAAAAGGGCTGCGAACGGCTGATCCGGCTGATCAACGACATCCTGGACCTGGCCAAGATCGAGGCCGGACAGATCAAGCTGAAGCTGGTCAAGACAGATGTGGCCGAGCCGGTGGCGCGCTCCATCCGCGGCGTCAAGTCTTTCGCCGACCAGAACGAGGTCACCCTGCAACTGGAGCGACCGGAAAGCCTGCCCCTGGTGGAAGTGGATCGGGATCGGATCGAGCAGGTGGTGACCAACCTTCTGTCCAACGCCATCAAGTTCTCCCCCGCCAAGGGCTTGGTGAGGGTGCAGATCACGGCCGGGGACGCCTGGGTGCAATGCAGCGTGATTGACCAGGGCTGCGGCATCCCCCCCGAGGAACTCCCCAAGGTGTTCGACAAGTTCCAGCAGGCGGCCGATTCGCGCCGCAAGGGCGGCACCGGCCTGGGGCTGGCCATCGCCCAGGCGCTGGTCAGCGAGCACAAGGGCAAGCTCTGGGTGGAAAGCAGGGTCAACGAGGGATCGAGGTTCACCTTCCGCCTGCCGGCGATTTCCGGTGCTGCTTCCGCCGCCGGATCGGCCTGATCTTCCCCTGCAACCGGCGGCCAGCGCCGATCCACGCTGTTCAGATGCAGCCGCCCGCCGTCCAGAACGCCGTGTCCCCGGCGGTGTGGATGGGTGCTGTGACTGGCTCGCCGACTACACCCGGACAAGGCGCAACTGCCGCAAGACCTGCTGGAAGCCCTCGTCCTTGGGGCGCGGGCCGCACAGCAGGCTCCGGCCGTGAGAGATGTCCACCAGCGCGATCAACGCCTTCATCTCCGGCGGCGTCTCACCCCGCTCGGCCAGGCTGCGGCAGATGGCCCAGACCGTATCCGGCTCGCTCATCCGTTGAAAGGGCACCAGAAAGACGTAGAAAAACCGCTTGAAAGGCCGGCGGGCACGCCTCATGGCCAGGCTGGCATAGGTCACCACCTTGTTGGCTGCGCCGGGATCGGCGGTGGCGAAGCCTCGCAGCGCGACCAGGTAATCCCTCCACCAGGAGCCGGCCCGAGCCGCCCAGTCGAACCCTTCCAGGGTCACACGCTGCCAGCGG
>CAYVGN010000138.1:0-2264 GCA_964451215.1 uncultured Acidobacteriota bacterium | reverse complement strand
GGACAGCAGGTCGCCGAGCAACTGGTTGGAGAACTCGCGCACCACCGAGGAAGCGAGGCTGACGCCGGGGCGAACCCGCGGCGCCACGGCCGGCTGGGGCGGGGCAGTCGCCGGAGCAGTTTCGGGCGCGGCCGCCGCCGGCGCAGCTCCGGGCGCGGCCGCCGCCCTCTCCCCAACGGGTGCCGCCGGCTCGGCGCGCAGTTGGGCGTCGTACTGGCGCCGCTGCGCGGCATTGGACAGGACCCGGTAGGCCTCGTTGATCTCCTGCATCCGCCGTGCAGCTTCTGCTAGCGCCGCGGCGCCCAGGTGGCTGACGCGATCCGGATGCGAGGATTTTGCCAGGCGGCGATAAGCCAGCTTCACCGCCTGCACTGACGCGTCTGGCTCCAGCCCGAGGATGGCGTAGTAATCTTTCAGCAAGCTGAACGGGCTGCTGAGAAAGCCCGCAGCAGACCCCTTCCTCCCTTTCGATGCAGCCAGCCGCTTCCGGCGCGGGCTCGTCCCTCCCCGCCGAGCCGCCCTAGCAGCGACAATGGGTTTTCCACCAGCAGCCTGCTGCTAGAGCCCGTAAGTGCGCCGCAACAGACGTAAGACTCGAGCGTTGAGATCGGGCACGGAGAACGGCTTGTTCACATAGTCGTCGGTGCCAATCAGGTATCCCTTGGTGCGGAAAGCCTCGTCGGCGCTGGCAGTCAGCATCATGATCGGCACAAACGCGGTCCGGATGTCCTCGCGGAGCCGCTGGCAGAGGCCGAAGCCGTCCACCCGCGGCATCATGATGTCGGTGATCACCAGGTCCGGCGTCTGCCCCTCGATCACCGCCAGCGCCTCCTCTCCGTTCCCTGCCGTCATGATCTCCACGTCCAACGGCAACTGCGCCAGCGCCTTCTCGATGACCTTCTTGATCCCCTCGTCGTCGTCCACCACCAGGATCCGGGGCTTCTTGGGAGTGGCCGCGGCAGGCAGTTGGGCGGGGGCAGCCGCAGCGGTAGCCGACTCGGCAGCCGAGCCGGCGGGCAACATCGCGCCCGCCGGGCTATCAGCCGCAGTCGGCACCTCGCGCGAGGCGAACGACCGCATGGCGCCGGTCAGCGCGTTGCAGTACGGGCAGATCTTCCATTCCAGCTTCAGCTCCGGCCCGCACGCCTCACAAACGTGCTTCAGGGCGTGCAGGCAATAGGGGCAGGTGGAGAAGTCGGTATTAATGAAGGCAGTGCACTTGGGGCAGCGGACAATCTCCTCTTCCTGAATCTGGATCACCCGCAGCACTTCTTCCAGGGTGGTGATTCCCTGCCGGACCTTCTCGATGGCGTCCTCCAGCAGGAAGCGGGTTCCGGCCAATCCGGCCGCCTTGCGCATCTCGCCTTCCGGCGCCTTCTTGTTGATCAGGTCCTTCATCCGGGGGGTGATGCGCAAGAGCTCGTAAATGCCCACGCGGCCGGAGTAGCCGCTTTCGCCACAGGCCGAGCAACCGCGCCCCACATAGAACACCGTGTCCGGCGCATCCAGTTGCAGCCGTTCCAGGATCTTGCCGGAGGGCGTAGTGGGTTCCTTGCACCTCTGGCAGATGCGGCGGGCCAGCCGCTGGGCGATGACGCAGTGGACCGAGCCGCTGATGATAAACGGGTCCAGCCCCAGGTCCAGCAGCCGGCCGATGGTGGCCAGGGTGCTGTTGGTGTGCAGGGTGCTGAGCACCAAGTGGCCGGTCATGGCCGCGTGGAAAGCGATCTCGGCGGTTTCCAGGTCGCGGATCTCCCCCACCAGGATCACGTCGGGGTCCTGCCGCAGGATGGAGCGCAGAGCCGCCGCGAACGTCAGGCCCGCCTTGACGTTCACCTGTACCTGGTTAATGCCCTTGAGCATGTACTCGATCGGGTCTTCCACGGTGATGATGTTCAGCTCCGGAGAAGCGCGCCGGTTGAGGCAGGAATACAGGGTGGTGCTCTTGCCCGAGCCGGTGGGGCCCGTCACTAGGATCATGCCCTGCGGCTGGCCTAGGGCGCTGTCCAGGACGGCGATGTTGGGGGCGCTGAAGCCCATCTTCTCCAGCGCCGGAATCTCCTGCGAGCCCAGGATGCGCATCACCACCTTCTCCCCGAAATGGGTGGGCAGGGTGGAGACACGCAGGTCCATGGACTTGCCGCCGCTCTGGACCTTGATCCGGCCGTCCTGCGGCACGCGCCGCTCGGCGATGTCCAGCTTGGCCAGGATCTTCAGCCGGGAGACCACCGCGGTGTGCAGCCACTTCGGCACCTGCATGTACT
>CAYVGN010000137.1:0-7616 GCA_964451215.1 uncultured Acidobacteriota bacterium | reverse complement strand
CCCCGTTGGTCTTGTTCTGGAAGCGCTCCGGCCACATCTCGGCGAAGTCGCGGGCCAGCGCCTCGCGCACCAGCCGGGAGTGCAGCTCGGAGACGCCGTTGACCGCGTGGCTGCCGGCCATGGCCAGGTTGGCCATGCGCACCTGCTTCTCCGAACCCTCTTCGATCAGCGACATCCGCCGCAGCCGCTCCAGGTCGTCGGGCCAGCGGGCGCGCACCTCGCCCAGGAAGCGGTGGTTGATCTCGTAGATGATCTGCGTGTGGCGGGGTAGGACGCGCTCCAGCAGCGGGGTCGGCCACTTCTCCAGCGCCTCGGGCAGCAGGGTGTGGTTGGTGTAGCCGCAGATCTGCTCGGTCCACTCCCAGGCCCGCTCCCAGGCCACCCCGCGCTCGTCCACCAGCACGCGCATCAGCTCGACCACGGCCAGCGAGGGGTGCGTGTCGTTGAGCTGGATGGCCACCCGCTGCGGCAACTGGTCCAGCGGGGTGTGCTCGTCGAGGTGGCGGCTGAGGATGTCGCGGACCGCGCAGGCCACCAGGAAGTACTCCTGCAGCAGCCGCAGTTCCTTGCCCGCCCGCGCCACGTCGGAGGGATACAGCACCTTGGAAATGTTCTCCGAGGCGATCTTTTGCTCCACGGCGCGGATGTAGTCGCCGGCGTTGAAGATGGCCATGTCGAAGTCGCTGGAGGCGCGGGCCGAGTACAGGCGCAGGTAGTTGACCGTGCCCCCGCCGTAGCCCACCACCGGCAACTCGTAGGGCACCCCCACCAACAACTGCCAGTCCAGCCACATGGGGTTGTAGTTGCCCCAGCGGTCCTGCCCGTGCTCGATGCGGCCGTAGACCGGCACCAGGCAGGCCTGGTCGGCGCGCTCGATCATCCAGGGCGAGAGGGCGGGCTGCCACTGGTCGGGCCGCTCGTACTGGTACCCGTTCCAGACGTCCTGCTTGAACACGCCGAACTCGTAGTTGATGCCGTAGCCGCAGCCGGGCATGCCCAGCGTGGCCAGCGACTCCAGCAGGCAGGCGGCCAGCCGGCCCAGGCCCCCGTTGCCCAGCGCCGGCTCGGGCTCGGCCTCCAGCACCTCGTCCAGCTCCACTCCCCGCGCCGCCAGCGCTTCCCGGCTAACCTCGTACAGCCCCAGGCTGCACAGGTTGCTGCGCATCAAGCGCCCCACCAGAAACTCCAGGGAGAGGTAGTACATGCGCCTGGCGTGCGCCTTCCGGTAGCGCTGCTCGGTCTCGCGCAGCCCGTCCACCAGGCGCGGGCGCAACGACCAGGCCAGCGCCCGGAAGTAGTCGGAGGCGGTGACCTCCTGGTCCTGCTTCCCCAGCGTGTACTTCAGGTGGAAGTCAATCTGTTGCTGCAACTGCTGTGCTTCGGTAAGGCGGGTGGGGGCAGTCTTCAGAGCCATGTTATTTCCCTGCGGTTTGGATTGGAAGTTTGAGTCTACAGCGGCCGGGGCCGGCCTGCAAAGGCAAATGGAGCCCCGGCGCAGCAAGCCGCTGCCTGAGGTTGGCCCGGGTCCCCTCGCGGGGGCGGTAGCAGTGGTAGAATCAATGAGTCGGTACGCGCCGGCCGGCAATGGCCAGGCGCTCCCCCAACTGCGGGGCGGTAGCTCAGTCGGTAGAGCATCGGCCTTTTAAGCCGAGGGTCCTGGGTTCGAGTCCCAGCCGCCTCACCACAAACCGCCTCCTCTCGCAACAAGCACGGATGCCCTGGGCCTCAACCCTTCGACCGGCAAGCCGCCGGGAACCAGAGCGCAGCAGTATCACTGTGCCTTCCTGCGTCGAATCCGCTATGATACGCTCCAGGTTGCCCGGGTACGGAGAGCCCCATGGCCGAAGCTTCGGTTTTTGGACAGACGCAGCGCCCCAGCAGCCGGCAACTCAAACTTCTGGAGAAGCAGGAGGGCAAGCGCGGCGTCTTTATTGTTTTCGAAGGGCCGGACGCTGGCGGAAAGAGCACGCAGCGAAAGCTGTTCGAGAAGTGGTTGGAGAGCGAGGGCTACAAGGTAGTCTCGACCAAACCCAACTCCTCGCCTCTGGTCAAGCCGCTGATCAAGGCGCGAAAAGCCGCGCACGCCCTCAGCCCTGGGGAAATGTGCCTGCTGGAAGCTGCGGAATTCCGGCACCGGCTGGAGAACGAGATCCTGCCGGCGCTGTGGAAGGGCCAGATTGTCCTGGCCGACCGCCACCTGTTCAGCAACTTTGCCCGCAACGCCGCGCGCGGCCTGCGTCTGGACTGGCAGTTGAACGCCTACGCCCCGCTGTTCTGGCCGGATATGGTGTTCTACTTCGCGATCTCCGCGGAAGCTTCCATTGATCGAATTGCGGCCATGGGCGAACCCGGTTTCTACCAGGCAGGCCAGGACATCACCAACATCGAGAACCCGTTCGCCAGTTACCGCCAGTTCATGCACCGTGTGATCCAGGAGTATGAATCGCTGGCCATGATCTTCCATTTCATGACGGTGGACGCGGAGCAGTCCATTTACGCCCAGCACCGGGCGCTGCGCCAGTTGTTCAAGCAGGGGAACCGGAGACCGTGGGCGGAATGGAATGCGGATGCGGTTCTGGAGTGGCTGGAGCGCAAGCCACCCGCTGCCGAGGTTAAGAGTTGACCAGTAAAGGATCGGGGAGCGGCCGGCTCATCGCGCTAGAAGGGACGCACGGCCCGGACTTGGCAGCAGCCGCCGATTCGCTGCTGCGCAAGTTGCGCGACCGCAAGAAGGCGTGCGGTATCAGCCGCTGGGACTCTTCCAACACCTTCTTCGAGATGGGCTTTGCCAAGTCCAGCGTCCCTCCCGCCTCGCCGCGCACCTTGTTGCTGCTGTACGCCTCAGACCTGGTCTTCCGGCTGCGCTGGGAGATCCAGCCGGCTCTGGGGGAAGGCAGGATTGTCATCGCCGCGCCGTACGTGGAAACGGCCACGGCCATGGGCGTTGCCACGGGCCTCTCCCGGCGCTGGCTGTCGGACCTGTTCAGCCTTGTGCCCAAGCCGGAGGCCTGCTACCGCCTGGAGGAGAAAAAGAAGCACTGGCACGACAAGTGCAAACCGCGCGACGGTTTTGTGGAATTCTGTTGCAGTGTGCTCAGCAACGCTCACCCCTACCCGGACCCGGCGGACCTGCGGGCCAAGGCCCTCGCCTACCTGGAGTCGTTGCAAGATCGCAAAGCGTGCCGCGAGCTAAGGAAGAAGGCGGTGGCGGAAATCTGCGAAGGATGAGTTCCCGGCAAGGTCCGCTAGCCCTTTGCTGCAGCACGGACCTTGCCGCCCCGGCCAGGCGACAGATGGTGGAAGAACTGGCCTAACTGGGCGACACAGGAAGGGTGCCGCACGATCACCGCTACTTCCCGCCGGAAGTCCAAGGCCTCCGCGTCCAGCGAGATGCTGCCGATGGCCGCCGTCTGTCCGTCCACGAGAAGAAGCCTGCCGTGCGAGATCATATCTCCCAGCTTGCTGTCCTTGAGCACCGCCACTTGCACGCCTTTGGAACGTTTCGCTTCCAGCAAGGCTAGAATCCCCGGGTCGGTCACCCGGCGGTCGATGATGCCGATGCTTGCTTGCGCCTGCTGAATCAGTTGGGCGAACTGGGCTCGCGCGCGCTGCGGGCTCACGATCAGCCGATCACTCAAGCCTTTCGGCAGGTACGACTCCGTTGCCTGGCAATCCGCTTCAAACAGCGCCCGCAATCCGGAGACGATCTCGGGGGCGCGTGTGACCAGGACAAAATCGCAGGTGTTATCGAAACACTTGCGGGTCAG
Organism: uncultured Acidobacteriota bacterium; assembly: GCA_964451215.1. GTDB lineage: Bacteria > Acidobacteriota > Terriglobia > JAJPHL01 > JAPKYU01 > CAYVGN01. The sequence continues at coordinate 3,849 of CAYVGN010000137.1, read as the reverse complement.
GTTGCCGGAGCTAATCAGAGCCAGCTCGTCGTCGGCCACCAGATACTTGGCATGATATTTGACAACGGGATCGGCGTAGCGGTGGATCTTGGTGCCCATGCTCTCCAGGAACATCTCCAGGTCGGCCAGCTTTTCTGCCCAGCCTTTGGCGCGGCGGGTCATCAGGGCTTCCACTTGCACCCGGCGTTGGATGGCCGCGTCCAGTTCGTCCATGACCTTGAAATCGTCGCAACGGAACACCGAGAGCACCAGCTTGCGGCGCGCCGAACGGATGACCTCCAGGACCGCCTCGCGGCGCTCGCCCCGCTCCAGGGTGATCCGCTCCTGGGGCGGTCGTGATGGCTGCTTTTTTGCCCGGGGCTCGCTGGACATTGCTCTGTCTCTTGCTCCTCCCGGGGTCTGTTCCCCAAGATATTGGGCAGGCGCCTGCCCCGCCGGGTGCGCCTGATCACTCGCCCCGGTCTTTCCCCCGGGGGGCAGCGCTTCCCGGGACGCGGGGGCTGAAGCCCAGCAACTTAGTTGGCCTCAGCTCTCGAAGCTTCGCAGGGCGTCTCCCTCGTGGTCGAAAACCTCAAACACCGAGGAGATCTTCGTTACGCGCATCGCCTCGGCTACTTTCTTCTGCACTCTCAGCAGCTTCAGCGCGCCGCCCCGGGCGGCGGTTGAGGTCAGGCTGGAGACCAACTCCGCAAGCCCGGAGCTATCCACATAGTCTACATCTTCCAGGTTCAGCAGAATCCTCTTGTGTCCCTTGAGCAGGAGTTCCCGGACCGCGTCGCGGACCTCGCCCGAGTGCTTTCCCAGGACGATCTTGCCGCTTAGATCAACGATCGTCACATTCGCAACCTTGCGGGTGCTTACTTTGAGGCTCACACGCACCTCCACTGGGGGAGGCCATGACCGGCAATCCCCCGGCTTCAGAGCATTCCGGCAGTTCCGGCCCCTCCGCCCTCGGCGGCTCCATCAGAGGTTGGCCGAGCGTATCACAACCTTATGCCCGGACGAATTCCCCAATTGACCCGACTCTCGCCGGCAGTCCATGTACTTGGCCGCCGTCGCTTCCGGGCTCATCTGCGCCTGAAAGAAGAACAGCCCCCGAAGGATTTGAAGCTCCGGCCCTTGGCGCCGGCCGTTTGCCTCTTGGCGCCCGACGGCAGGCGGCCTGCTGCTTCAGGCTAACGGGATCCTTTCTTGAAGCGGGCCAGAAGGCGCTTCGGGAAGCCGCTCCGCTCCAGGTTCCGCCAGCGGCGAAAGAACGCTTTGCGCAGTGATTTCTGGCGCGCGCGGGAGCGGTCCAGCACACGCCGGCATTCTGCCCGGGGGGCGGGGTTGCGGAGCTGCTTGAGCCGGCGCTCCAGACAGGCGCACAGCATGCACTGGTCCTGCAACGCACCCAGGGCCTGCTGGACGCGGCGAAACTGCTTCAGGGCGCCCCGCAGTTCGTACGCAAAAGCCTCTTGGTAGAGTTCCGTGATGTACCGGATCTGCTTGGTGCGAATCCGGAAGCTGTGCAGTTTCTCGTTGGGCGCCCGGGAGCGAGTTAAGGCGCGGCCCTTGCGAAAGTAGCGGCGCAGCAGCTTGGGCATAATACGGTGGAAGCTCGCTGCCACGGACTCGACAGGGCGCACGCGCGCCATCAGGACACCAGCCTTTGCTTCCAGCCGGGCAGTTGCTCGCGCAGCCGCCTGGCCTCCGGCAGGGCGCGCCGCAGCCTGTCCTCCCGCTGCGTTTCCAGGCGCACCGCCAGGCCGGCGAGTGGCGAACCGGAGCGGGCCGCATCCTGGCCCAGGTTCTTGCGGATGATGTCGAGGTTGCGCGCTTCGCCGAGCAAGCGCGCCAGGCGGCGCACAGCGGCGCACAGGCCTCGCGCTTCCTGCGCAGCAAAGCAGGGCTCCAGGTGGCGCAGGGCGGCTCGCAAACGCCGCGAGGCCACGCGCAAGTCGTGAATGGCTTCCGGATCAGGCGACTGTTCCAGCCGGCCGAGTTGGCGCTCCAGAATCGCCAGGCGCTGCTCGACCACGCGCCGGGCCCACTCCTGAACAGGCTCGGAGTCCGGCGCCGTCATCACCGTGTGACGGGCAGGCTTCATCATTCGCACCTCGCTCTGAACCCTGCCACCGAAAACTTTAAGAGCACCGGCTGACTTTGTAAACCCCCTCAACCGAGCGCAAGCAGCCGGAATGCGGCTGGGAATGCTTCCGCGTCCGCCGCTACGTCCCAACGACTCGCCGGTGCAAGACTCGCCCATCACCTCTGTAGCGGCGGCTCTACGGCGGAGAGTAGCGAGGAGCCAGTGGTTCCAGCAGGCCGGAGGCAGTTCCGGGTTATAATCGCCGGACCGATGGCGCTAGGACCGTACCTGGGCGCCGGCAACCGGCCGCGAGACGCAAGGGCTCCCCGGAGGCCGGAGTGAGCACGACAGCCCTTCCTGAGGAGGCCGTTCCGGCCCCGACCTCCCTTCTCGGCTACCTGGAGAAGGCGCTCAGCGTGCGGCGCGGGGAGTTCCTGCCCGCCTCGCTGCTGTTCCTGTACCTGTTCCTGGCCATCGGCGCCTACGTGATGGGTAAGGCGGTGGGGGCGGCGATGTTGCTGAGCGTCCTCCCCAAGCACCTGCCCCACGCCATGATCGCCACCTCGCTGGCCATCGGCGTCTTCGTCTCCGTCTACATCCGGCTCTCGCACCGGGTGCGCCTGAGCCGGCTGATCATCGGCTCGCTGCTGCTGTTCTCGTTGTCCTTCCTGGTTCTTTGGCGGCTGAGCAGCGGCCCCGGCCGCCTGGTTTACCCGGTGGTGTATGTGTGGGTGTCGGTGATGGGGGCCATGGGGCCGACGATGGGGTGGACGCTGGCCAACTACGTGCTCACCACCCGCGAGGCGCGGCGGGTGTTCGGCTTCATCGGAGCCGGGGGAATCCTGGGGGGCACGTTCGGCGGCTTCCTTACCAGGAGCGCCACCCGCGCGCACGTCCGGCCGGACGCCTTGCTGCTGGCGGTGGCCGGAGCCCTGGGCACCGCCGCCTTGCTGGTGGCCTTCCTGCTGCGTTCCAGCGCGCGGTCGCTGGCCCTGCAGGCGCCGGCCAGTGGCCAGAAGGCGCCCAGGAACCTGGGCCAAAGCCTCAACCTCATCCTTGACTCTCCTTACCTGCTGCTGATCACGGCCCTGATCGGGACCAGTTGCGCCGCCACCACCGTCGTCGACTACCAGTTCAACATGATCGCCGCGTCCAGCTTCGCGGGAGACAAGGTGCGCCTGGCGGCTTTCTTCGGCAGCTTTTACGGCTACATGGGGCTGGCCGCGTCGCTGGTGCAGTTGCTGCTGACCGGGCGGCTGCTCCGCTCCTACGGCATCCGCCTCACCCTCTACGTGCTGCCGGCGGCGCTGGTGTTCGGGAGCACGGCGGTGTTGCTGACGCCGCTGCTGCTCACCGCCGGCCTGCTGCGCGGCAGCCACTACCTGCTCCGCTACTCGCTGGACCGCTCCTCAGCCGAGTTGCTTTACTTGCCGGTGGCCGCCGACATCAAGAACCAGGTCAAGTCCTTCATCGACACCTTCATCTGGCGGGTGGCCGACGGGGTGGCCGGCGTGGCGTTGTGGCTGTTCGCCAATGTGCTGAAGTTCAGCCCCAGCCGGATCAGCGTGGTCAACTTCGCCTTTCTCCTGCTGTGGATCTGGGTGGCCCGCGGCGTGTGCCGCGAATACCTGAACGTGCTGCGGCAGGCCATCGAGCGCCGCACGCTGGACCCGGAAAAGGCGGTGGCCGGGGTGCTGGACTCCACCACCACCGACGTGCTGGCGCGGGCGGTGCAGCGCGGCGACGAGCGGCAGGTGCTGTACGGGCTGAGCCTGTTC
>CAYVGN010000136.1:2269-7666 GCA_964451215.1 uncultured Acidobacteriota bacterium | reverse complement strand
GTGAACAGGTGGAACTCGGCCGGAGCGTCGGTCAGCCGCGCCCCATACCCCATATACTGCTTGAGGAACCCGGTGGGCTCGAACTCCCTCAGGACTCCGTCCATAGATCCTCGCAGTTATAGGTATTTCGATTCACCTATTTCCATTTTACTATAGCTGTCAAGCATAGAAGGCCGTAGTTTCTATGTCGGAACTGTTATGTCCTGCTGCCTCAAGGGCTTGCCGCCCGCCACGGCGTGAGACACCGCCGGCGCCATCCCAGCCCTCCAGCCCCCTGCGGGCGGCGCCCGGCAGCAGGGAGGAAACCTGTGGATTCTGCTTGCGGGGCGAGCCAGAATGGCGGCTATGAAGCGAGCTGAGGTCGCCCGCTACCAGGAGCGGGCGCGGGGAATCCTGCGCGGGGCCGGGATCCCGCTGGGCGACGACGCCCACATCGAGATCGCCGACTTCGGCCTGGGCGAGTTCCAGCGCCTGGGCCTGGCCCTGGTGGTGCGCATCAACGAGCCGGAGTACTGCTCGAAGTGGCTGGTGCTGCTGCCCGGCCAGAAGTGTCCGCTCCACTTCCACAAGCTGAAGAAGGAGACGTTCTTCATTCACGCCGGCAGCGTTCGGCTCCGCGTGGGGGACCGCGAACTGGAGCTGGGTCCCGGCCAAAGCCTGACCCTGCCGCCCTACATGGCCCACGAGTTCTGGTCGGCCGCAGAAGCAGTGATCGAGGAGGTTTCCACCCACGACGAGAACTCGGATTCCTACTTCCCCGACCCCCGCATCGTCCGCGACACCGCCATCGAAGATTAGCCACAGAGACACCGAGGCACACAGAAAGAATGCGCTGCTGAGCGCCTGGGTGGCTATGGCCGCGCGGTGAATTTCTTGCCGGGGGCCAAGGGGTAGGTGCGGCCGGCGAAGCGGACAGCGAGCGGCACGGGGGCCGCGTTCTCCACCTCCAGCACCGCGTCGGGGGCCGGGGCACGCTCCACCTCCAGGGTCACCTGACCGTCTTTGCCGCCCGCGGCCAGGCTCCAGTCACCGAAGCGCAGGTTCTGGACCGAGGCCGAGGGAGCATGGGTGAAGCGCAGGTGCAGGCGGGCGCGCTCGGGCGCCTCGGCGGGCTCCATCGCCAGGCGCAGGTCGTACAGCACCTTGAGGAAGTAGATGGAGGCGGCCATCTCATCGGCCTGGCCCCTGGGCAGGAGGCGCGAGGGCCGGCCGGTGCGCGGGTCGAAGTTCTCCCAGAGCATGCCGCCGTAGCGGGCCGCCTCCATCATCATGGCCACCATGCGCCGGCCGAGTTCATCAGCCACGGCGAACTCTCCGGCGGCACGTAGGGCCTCGTAGACGATGGCGTTGGAAAACACCCAGACCGGGCCGCGCCAGTAGACGGAGCTGTAGTCTTGGAGGCGCTCCGCGGCCCGCCGGCCCGTTTCTGGCGAGCCGTAGGTGTTGGCGAACCAGCGGGGCGTCATGAACTGCGGCGCGCGCAGGGAGACGGAGGGGATGGGGAAGGGAGGCCAGAACTGGGCCGGGTCCTGGAGGCGGGCCAGCAAGCGCTTGCGCCGCGCTGGATCCAGTTGCGCGTCCCAAAGGGGGAAGAAGCCCTGGATGGCGTATACGGGGACACGCTGGCCGCTCTTCAACGGGAAATAGAAGCCCGCCGATTCGTCCCACATCTTCTCTAGCTGCGCCCGCCACTGCTCGGCCTGCTTACGCCAGGCGCCGGCCTCGTCGCGACGTCCCAGCAGGCGGGCGATGCGCTCCAGTGCCTGCGCGTCGGCCAGCAGTTCAGCGGCCAGGTCCACGTGGGCGTCGGCGCCTTCGTCGAAGGCGGGTGAGTTGTCCATGCCCGACTCGTCCGGTTGCTTCCAGAAGGGCAGGCCGTCAGTTGCGGTTCGCGCCTGCTGGAACCAGCGGTGCAGCCGGGCCAGCCGCGGGTAAACCTCGTCGAGGAAGCCGCGGCGGCCGTGCAGGGTGTAGAGGCGCAGGGCGCCCCAAGAGAGCAGCGGCGGCTGCGCGATCTCGGTGCGGCTGTGGGGCGTGGTCCAGTGGGGCACCAGCCCGTCTTCGCGTTGCTGCGCCAGCACGGCCCGGATCAGATCCTCGGCCCAGCCCGGGTCCTGGTAGTGCAGCACCAGCGCCTCGAGCACGCTGTCCCACAGCCACAGGCCGTCAATTCCCCACGGCGCGCTGGTCCCCATGAAATAGCGGTAGGGGATGAGGCCGGCCGGATTCTCTGCCAGCGCCCGCAGCCGCTCCCACTGGATGCGGTGGAACAGGTTGAGGTGGGCGTCGCCGAAATCAAACTGCGGCACGCGGGCGAAAAACTCCTCGGAGGCCTTGCGCCGCTGAGCCAGTTGCACGTCGAAGAACTCGGCGCGGGCAAAGCGCACGGCGTCGCGGGCCGCCCGCTCGTTCGGCCCGAAGCCCAGCACGAACTCCACTTCTTCAAGGTTGCCCGGATCGAGTTCGAAGGTGGCGGTGCGGGCCTGGCCCGGGCCCCGATCGCCGCGCTGGCCGCCGGACACGCCGGCGTGCAACTGGTAGAGGTAGACCACGCCCTTGTGCTCGAGGCGCGTGTTGGCGGGCGGCGCCTCCGGCCACTTCACCTGCCCGGTCTCACTCTGCTCAAAGATGCCGCCGCACAGTTCCACCTCCAGCTTTACCGGACGGGAAGAGCGAAACAGCGCCCGCGAGCGGAAGGAGCGCGGGCTGGGCGCCATCATGGTCTGCTGCACCTCGATTCCCGGCAGCGGCTCGTAGCGCAGGGTAATGGCGTCGGACTGCATGCGGGTCATGCGGGCCGCGCCGGAAAGCGGGTGGAAGGGCGGGCAGGCGCGCCGCTCCCCTTCTTTCCAGCACAGGAAGGCGGGAATCGCCGGGCCGAAGCGCAGAATGCCCATCAGCCCGGTTACCAGGCCGTTGCTGCGCCACAGCGCGGGAATCTGCTTGCCGCCGAAGTCGGCGGCGTCGGGGTCCAGGTCGAAGGCCGGGTGGATCTCGGCGATCTCGGCGCCGCGGTTGGCCGCATCCACCGGCAGCACGTAGGGGGTGACGTCAATGCTCTGGGCCGCAGCCAGCGAGGGCGTCAGCAGCAACAGCAGCAGCAGCAGCAGCACGAGGACCATGCTTCGATTGAACCACAAAGCCGCAGGGAGACAAAGAGCGCTAAGTGCGCGCCTTTCTTGCGGCGGCTACGGGGCTGCCAGCGCTCGGGCGAGTCGGGCTTTTTCGCGGGCTGCATAGGCAGTGTCTTGGGGGACACATGCGGGTGGCCCTTGGAGTGCGGCGCCCTGGCGCCGCTCTAAAAGGCCGTGGCTTGTCACGGCCTGCCCCGGGGCGGTTTCAGGCGGCAGCAAGCCAGCGCAGTCCCACATGCCGCTTCGCGGCACCCAGAAACGATGAAAATGTGGCGGGCGGGTGACGTGCGCTCCCTCACGGTCGCGCCTCGGATTTACAGAAGCGCGCCGCCAATCAGAGGCGCGACCGTCAGGGAGCGCACCTTCGCCGCGTCTGGCGTGTAGGGGCGCAGCTTGCCCGAATTCGGGCTTGCTGCGCCCGCCGGCCAAAACCCACCCTCGGTGCCCTCGGGAGAGAATTTTCAGGGCACTCCAAAGGCTTCGCGCGAAGCGGAGACGTTTCTGCGGCCGTGGCAACGGGGCCGCTAGCGCACGGCGATGGTGACGGTGTTGCTGGTGATGCCGCTGACGATCAGCACTACCGGCACGGCGTTGCCCGCGGTGACGCCGGCAGGGATGCGCGCGTTCACCTGGTAGAGCCCGACGGCGCCAGGAGTCAGGCCGGCGAAGAGAACCTCGGCGTCCAAGTTCCCGATGCGGCATTGGACCGGCGCGTTCACGGTGGCCGGAGGGGAGGAGGGGCTGGCCTCGCCGGTGGCCACCGCAGGGGTGGTGGGCCCCAACCCGTTGGCGAAAATCTGGAGGATGTCGCCCGGGCGCGCCGCGTTGGCGCTGTCCACCAGGCGGTTGTCCACGTCCAGGATGGCGCCCTGCCCGGTTCCGCTGGAGGAAGTGGAGAAGATGCCGGGGTAGGCGGAGGCCAGCGTAATGGTCTCCGTGCCACTGACCGTGCCGCGCAGGGAAACGGCCACCGACGCGGTGCTGCGGCCCGCCAGCTCCCAGGGCACCTGGGCGTTGACCTGCCCGGGCGAAACGTAGAACAGGGGAGCATCAATCCCGCCGATCTTCAGCCGCATGTCGAGCAGCGTCCGGGGAAGGGGCAGGGAAACGGCGCCGCCCACGGCCGGGGCCAGGTTCGATCCAAACAGCGAGAAGATGCTGCCGGGCGCCAGCGGCGCGGCGGGACCGTCAGCGGTGAGCTTGGCGAAGCTGGCGGCGTTGAGGGCGGGGTTAGAGGGCAGGAAGGGGATGAGGGTCTCCTGGCGGAGCGAGCCGTCCAGGCGCAGGTTGGCCTCCGGCAAGGGCGGGGTCAGGGCCTTCAGGTTCACCGCCACGGTGGCCGCGGCACTGCGGGGCGTCCAGGTCCCGCTGTATTGGCCGTTGCGCAGGTTGGTGAGCACCAGGGCAGGCTCGCCGGTGGTGAAGTTGGCGGCTACGGTGGCGCGGTCCACGTCGCCGCCGCAGTCATCCACCACGCGCACCTGCAGGGGCGCCGGCCAGCCGGCCGGGAGGGAGAAGTTGTTGGCCACGCGTCCCAGCGGCGCCAAGAACTGCCGGGTGGCGGCGCAGGCCCGTGCCAGCGGCGGGGTGTCGGCCGGCCCCGCTCCTGGCGTCACCACCAGCAGCACGGAAACGTCCACCGCTCTGCTGCCCGCCGGCGTGATGCTGATCGTCCCCTGTCGCACGCCCGGGCTTAACTGGCCGGGCGTAGCGGTGACCGTGAGCGGAAGCGCCTCAGCGGAGGCCGGGATCTGCCCGTTGGCGGGGCTGGCCGCCAGCCAGGCCAGCCCGTCGGCTGTGCGCGCGGTGACGGTGAAGGACATGGCCGCCCCGCCGGTGCTGCTCAACTGCAACGTCTGCTGTTGCGCGCTGGAACCGCCCGCCGCCACAAAGACCAGCCCCGCCGGCTCCACCACCGGGGCGGGCGGCGTGCCCGTGCGCTGCACGTTCAGCAGCACGGTGACCAGCGCCGGGGAATTGGTGGCGCCCGGCGAGGCGATGAGCAGCACCGCGCCGTAGGCGCCCGGCGCCAGCCCCGTCGGGTCCACGGTGAGCGTCACCGGAGTACCCGTCAGAGAGCCGGCGGGCGAGGAGCCCGAGGCGGGGCTCACCGCCAGCCAGTTCCCGCCCGCCGGCAGCACCGCTTGGGTGCTCCAGTTCATGGTGCCCCGGCCGGCGTTGAAGATGCTCAGCCTCTGCGGGGCCAGCCGGGTGGCCCCGCAGAGGCTGAGCATCTTCAACGCCGGCCGGGGCACCATGAACT
>CAYVGN010000136.1:0-2259 GCA_964451215.1 uncultured Acidobacteriota bacterium | reverse complement strand
GTCTCGGCGGAGGCGGTGTTGCGAATCGAGACGAGGCCCAGGTAAGCGCCGGGACCGAGGCCGGTCGAGGCCACCGAAACCGCCAGCGTGGAGGGAGCAACGCCGGCGGCCGGCGACAGGCTCAGCCAGTCACCGCCGTCGGCGGTGACGGCGCTGGCCGCCCAGTTCAAGGTGCCGCTGGAGGGGCTGGTGATGGATACTGCCTGGCTGGGCGGGGCCGCATCGCCCTGGATGGCGAAGAAGCGCAGGAACTGCGCCGAGACGCCGGGCTTGGCCAGAGCATTCTCCCCCAGCGTCAGCGTCACCGAAACAACCACGGGGGCAGGCGCGCCGGTCCCGGTGATGGTGATGGTTCCCTGATAGGTTCCGGCCTGCAAGCCGGTGGTGTTGGCGGCGACGGTTACCGTGGAAGAGGGCGAAGCGGTGCCGCTGGCGGGCAGCACGCTGAGCCAGTTGCCGCCGCTGCTGGTGGCCACGGTAAGGCTCCAGGCCATGGCGCCTGCGTTCAGGTTGGCGATCACCAGGCTTTTCGGCGTGGGCTGGGTGCCCGCCGGCGCGCTGAAGCTGAGCCAGGGCGGGGCGACGGCGAGCAGCGGCGTCGGCTGCTGGGCGAAGGTCACCTTGCGCACGCGGTGGTTCCCGCTGTCGGAGACGAACAGGTTGCCGGCAGCATCCACAGCGACGCCGAGCGGGGTGCTGAGTTGGGCGCGGGTGGCCAGGTTGCCGTCGCCGGAAAACCCTCCCTGGCCGGTCCCGGCCACAGTGCTGATGATTCCGGCCGGGGTGATGCGGCGGACCACCTCCAGGCCGTAGTCGGCGACGTAGACGTTGCCCTGAGAGTCCACAGCCAGGGCGCTGGGATTGCAGAGGCGCGCCTGAGCAGCCGGGCCGCCGTCGCCCTGGTAGCCGCAATCGTTGCCGACGCCAGCCACCGTGGAAATCACGCCGCTGGTGAGGTTGACGCTGCGCACGATGCTGTTGTCCTCGTCGGCGATCAGCAGGTTCCCGGCAGCGTCAATGGCGACAGCGGAGGGATGGGAGAGCATGGCGGCGGTGGCCTGTCCTCCGTCGCCGGAGAAACCGCGCGCCCCGGTTCCCGCCACCGTCCGGATGCGGCCGGAGGCGTCCACCGTCCTCACCCGAGAATTTTCCCGGTCGGCGATGAACAGCGTGCCCGCAGCATTGGCGGTGATGGCGCGGGGATAGTTCAGTTGGGCCGCGGTGGCCGGTCCGCCGTCGCCGCTGTAGCCGCAGGTGGTGCCCGCCACCAGGGTGATGCTGCCGTTGCGGTCCACCTTGCGAACCCGGCAGTTGCCGCTGTCGACCATGAACACTTCGTTGTTGGCGCTCACGTAGACGCCCTGGGGCTGGTACAGTTCGGCGTTGACGGCGAGGCCGCCATCGCCGCTGGCCCCCGGCCGGCCCGTGCCGGCGAGGGTGGAGATGCGGCCGGTGACCGCGTCCACCTTGCGCACGCGGTTCTGCTCGGCGTCGGCCAGGTACAGGTTCCCGGAGCGGTCAAAGGCCAGGAGCTGGGGTTCCAGCAGCGGCGCGTCCTTGGCCAGGCTGCCGTCACCCACGTCGGTGGTCCCCACAGCGGTGGAGACTAGGTTGGTGGCCACGTCGAGCCGGCGCACCAGGTTGGTCCACTGATCCGTGATGTAGAGGTTGCCGCTGGCGTCCAGGGCTATGGCCATCGGCCTGACCAGGACGGCAGCGCCCGCCAGCACGTTCTCGGCGTAAAGGTTGGACCAGGGGCCGCCGCCCACCAGGGTGGTGATGATTCCGGTCTTGGCGTCCACGCGGCGGATGCGGTTGTTATTGGGGTCGGCAATCAGCAGGTTGCCGGCGGCGTCGAACGCCAGACCATAGACGCCCAGATAAGCGGCGGTGGCCGGGCCGCCGTCACCGAGGGGCCCCTCGGGAGCGCCGCCGGCCACCGTGCGGATGATGCCGGCCTGGTCAATGCGGCGCACGCGGCCGTTGCCCTCGTCGCCCACGTAGATGTTGCCCTGCCCGTCCACCGCCAGGGCAGAGATGTAGTTGAACTTGGCGTTGAGCGCCGGGCCGCCGTCGCCCTCAAACCCGCTGCTGTCCGGGGTACCCGCGATGCGGCGGATGAGGCCGCTGGAGGCGTCCACGCGCGCCACCACCAGGCCGTCGCTGAGGAACACGTTCCCCGCCCGGTCGGTGGCCAGCGCGGTCACGGCGCACAGGTCGGCCAGGGTGGCAGCCACGTTGTCCACAATCACGTAGCAG
>CAYVGN010000135.1:0-7677 GCA_964451215.1 uncultured Acidobacteriota bacterium | reverse complement strand
GTAGCCCGGCCGGATCAGGCGGGTCAACGGCGAGTTCGGCACGGCCAGCGCCAGGAGGAGCAACAGAAGCCCGGCCAAGCCCAGGTGGCGCAGCCGCGCCCGCGAACGCCAGGTGAGGAGCAGGAATGCAGCCACCAGACCTAGGAAGCCTCCCCGCGAAGCCGCCAGCATCACCGCGGCCAGCGTCAACACCAGAGAACCCAGGCAAAACGCTCGCTCCCACCTCGACCGCGCTTCCAGCGCCAGGTAGAAGGCGATGGGCAGGCAAAGCACGGCAGAAACGGTGAAGTAATTGGCGTCACCGACAACCCAGCCCGGGCGGAACCCCGGGTACAGGCTGTGGTATTTCTGCCACTCCCGCAGCACGTAGAGGGAAGCAAAGGCCAGCGATCCAACCGCCACCAGCAGGACTCGATGCAGCCGGCTGAGTGAATCCACCACAGAGAAGGTGACCAGGAACAGGAACAGGAAAGAGGTGTAGCTGCTCAGGGGATTGGCTTCGAAAGAGGTCGGCGCTCCCCTGGTCAGGCCCGACATAAGCGCCAGTCCGTACAGCAGCAAGAACAACAGCGCCGCGCGGTTGCGGAACAGAGGAGGCAGCGAGCGGCGCGCGGCCACGTGAAACAGAGCGTACAGCACGCAGGCGGCCCCAATGTACTTGAAGACCGTCATTCCCCCCGCCATCCTGCCCCAGATGGGGTGCTGCATGAGCGGCATGATGAAGATGAGGAAGTAGAACAGGATCATGGCGGCGCCTCCCGCAGCGACAGGGTGGGCGAAGCGTCGAGGAGAACCGAGGCCGCTCCCTGCAATTCCGCCAGAGCCTGCCGGACCGCCGCCCGCAGGGCGGCCAGGCTATATACCTGTTCTGCCTTTCGGCGGGCGGCGGCGCCCAGCACCCGGCGACGCGGCGGATCGGAAAGCAAGGCGGCGATCGCTACGGCAAAATCCTGGGGAGCGTCGGCGATCAGGATTTCGCTGCCCTCTGCGAATTGCAGGCCTTCCGCTCCGATGGTGGTGGAGACAACCGGCCTGGCCGTGGCTGCCGCCTCCAGGATCTTCAGGCGGGTGCCGCTGCCGATGCGCAGCGGAACCACGCAGACGGCGGCTCGCGCCAGAAGAGGGCGGATGTCCGGGACCCAGCCGGTGAACTCCACTCCGGAAACCCGCTCCAGCCGGCGGCGAACTTCTTCTGCGGGCGCGCGCCCCGCCACCACAAAGCGGACGTCGCAAACCAGTTGGCGCAAGGCTGGCAGGATCGCCGAGGCAAAGAACTCGACCGCGTCCCGATTGGGGTACCAGTCCATGGCCCCTGCGAACAGCACGGTCTGGCCGTCGTCGCCCGGAAAGGGCGTATAGAAGTCTACGTCAATGACATTGGGAACCACAGCCAAGCGCGCACCCGGAGACAACCGCCTCAGCAGGTTACAGTCGTGCTCGGAACAGGCCAGGACCGCGGCCACGCCCGAGCAGGCCCTCAGCTCCCAGTAGCGCAGCTTCCGGCACTCGAGCCGGCCGTAAGCCCGCTTCAGCGGGTTGCGCTCGTAGGCCAGGTACCGCCCCAGGATGACGTGGGTAAGGTCGTGCTTGTTGAGCAGCACCGGGACGCTGGGGAAGGGCGGCAGGTTCTGCACCATGTACACGTCGTCGCAGATGGCGGTGTCAAACTGTCCGCGGGCCAGCGCGTTGCCGACGGCGCCGCGCATGGCCGCTGAACGGAAGCGCCATGCGCCGTAGGGGAGAACGGAAGCCAGGGCCCGCAGCCGGTTCCAGTAATCCCTCCGGCCCGGGGCAGAAGTGTCGGGCAGGGGGACGAATTCGATGCTCTGGCAAACCTGCCGTAGTTGGGTGGCCGCCGGCCAACTCGCATCCGCGAAGGAAAGCAAGGAAACGGCGTGCCCTTCGGCCTGGAGCGCGCGCAACAACGCCCAGTTGCGCAGGCGCTGGCCGTTCGTCGGGGGAAACGGAGGCGCCAGAGAAACGAACAGAATCCTCATTGGGCTCTACCTATGTCTCGACCGGCTGAGAAAGCGCGATTTGCCGTAGCGCCGGCATCTTGCCGACCCGCCCGGGCGGGCCTGGGCCGCCGAGACGGCGGCGCTACAGGCGAAAGCAACCGAATTAGCCGGCGAAGCCACTAGCCTCCTTCCACCACCCGGAGTTTCCGCAGAAGCTGCACGAACCCGCGAACCGGATAGAAGACGTAATCCCTTTCCAGGGCGTGCCGGACGAACCAGCGGTAGCGGGTCATGTAATTCATGGCGGCAATAGCGCAGTCCAGCACCGGGGGCTCAAACTGGGTGGCGTGGCGGGTCCAGTCGCCGTCCACTTCAATCCGGTCTTGGGCAAGGCAGCCCAGTCCCTGCTCGGCGGCCAGGACCAGGTGGCGGGCCCGTGCGGGGTCCAGGCCCACCAGGCGGGCCGCGGTGGCGTCCAGGGCCACGGCGTCCCGGCTGGCCAGGACCAGGTCCAGACGGCGGGGCTTGCCGTTGGCCGGCCCCCGACCCTCCATGCCGATGATCCCGTCCATAACCGCCAGCTTGGGCTTCAGCAGGCGGTGCAGCGATACCAGCAGTGGATCCAGGTACCGGTGCAGCAGGATGCGGTCGTGCTGCGGCAGGCAGCCCCACTGGTTCTTCAGCGCCCCGGTGAAGTAGGTCAGGGCATGCGTCTTCAGCACCGGGAGGGTGATGAAGACGTCGGCTTCCAGCGCCAGCCGCGGCAACTCGATGTCTCCCGCCGGCTCGCACGGCACGCGAGTCCGCGGCGCCTCAGAAAAGTTCACCAGCTCGACGCCCAAGCGGCGCGCCAGCTCCACGTAGCCGGAAACCTCAAACGCTTCCCAGGCGCTCTGCCTTAAGCCGTCGGATTCGCCAATGAAGACTCGGCGCGTGCGGCTCAGCAGCGCCTCGCAGACGGCCGCGGTCAACTCCGGATCGGTGTTGGCCATCGCCGCCTTCTCCTGAACCGCGGTGCAGAGGTTCGGCTTGATCACCACCGTGGCCTGGAGCGGGACCAGCCGCTCGAACTCACACCCCTCCAGGCACTCCCGCACCGCCTCGGGCCGCGGCCGGTCGGCTACGCTGCGGATGAAGACCGCGGTCTTTTGCGTCGGCATTGTGGACTGCCCCTTGCTCGCTTTGTCCATTCTTGTCCCCTTAGCGGCTGGCCAGCACCAGCAGGTTCTTGTTCAAGATCTCGTCCCCGACTAGCGTTCTCTGGAAGCATTCGCCCCCCAGGCGCAGGAGCGCGAACAGCAGGGACCAGGCCGCGTGGCCCAGGCACTTGTAAGGCTCAAGGCTTCTTCTTTTCTGGAAGGCCCAGGTCGCGTCATAAACCTGGGGCCGCCCCTGCCTACTCCTGCTTCGCAGGCGCCGGAAGAGGCGCATGGGCCGCTCGTGCAACTCGCGGTAGAGCAGGTTGGCGTAGGGCCGCAGTCTCAGGGCGTACACCTCCGCCCACTGGAAGCCGGCGCTTTCAAACATGCGGTCGAGTTCGGAGCGCGCAGGGAAGAACGTTACGCCGCCGGTCCTGGAAGGCGGGTAGTTGGGGAACTGCAGCAACAGGCGTCCGCCAGGGCGGAGAAAGCCAGCCAGGTTTCTCAAGCACGCGCCGGGATCCGGGAGGAACTCAAGAACTTCGATGGCGACAACGGCGTCGAACCGCGCTCGAACGCGGGCAGCCAGCCCCGGCGAGCAGACATCCGCGCAGATGAAATCCAGGTTGGGGATGTCTCCGAGCGCCGCGCGCAGTTGCTCGATGTTTGCCCACGCAATGTCGAGCAGGGTCAGGTGGCGGACGCGGCGCGCCAGGCGGAAGGCGGTGAACCCGCTGCCGGGCCCAATCTCCAGCACCTCCATCTCCGGCCCCAGCGGCAGGTACTGGTAGAGGATTTCGTCGCGGATGGGGAAATCGTGCAGCGGGGCCTTCCAGATGTCCGAGCAGCGGAAAGAGGGGCGCTGCCCGCGGACCTCCGGCCAGGGCATCCGGGGGTACCCGCGTTCCAGGTCGAGCGACACAGTGGCGGATTTCATGCGCGTGTTCCTTCCAGGAAGCGGTGATAGTTCCAGACCACGTCAGCCGCCAGCCGGCGCCAGGCCGGGATTCCATCCTGTGGTGTGGCGGTGAACACGGGCAACGAGTGCCGCACTCTGGCCCAGTCCACGTCCCCTTCCCACCGTTCGCCGAACGGGCCCAACAACAACGGAAGCCGGAAAAACAGTTCGCTGGCCGCGCCGTAGACCGCATAGCGCGGGGAGGCGCGGGCCACGGCCCGGAGCCAGCTTGCCGACACCTGCCAGCCGTTCCGCCAGCCCTGGCGGCGCCACACGTAGAGCCAGCCGCGCAGCCGTTGCCGCCAGGGCTGGCGCCGGATCCAGCGCGCCAGCAGTTCCCGGTCGGGAGCGTTGGCGCGCGTGGCGAGCAACCGTTGCAGTTCCCAGCGCCACAGCCGGCGCGCGTACATCACCGCCTCCGCCCAGTAATCCGCCCTGGAGGCGGCGGGGCGGGCCACCCCACGCAGTTTCCAGCCCGTGCATTCGGCCACGCGGCGGGCGAATCCTGACAGTGGGAAGGGATACTCCTCGCCTCGGGACGGCTCGGCCGCCAGCGCGGCCAGCCGCTCCAGGCGACCGCGGTAGGTCGGCTGGTAGTTCCCGGCGAACAGCAACAGGGAAGTGGCCATATCTAGGTAGAGCTTAGCCGTCCGATACTGAACGTGCGGGGAAACGGTCGTAGCAGTCAGTTCGTCTGCCAATCCCAGGAACTCCACCATCCGGTTCGAGAGCAAACGCCAGCCGTCTTCCAGCGGGATGTCCGACGCAAGGAATTCAGGAATCAGCGAGAGGATGCCCGGGTTGCCCCACAGCACCTGGCCGCAGGCACGCAGCTCAAAGGCGAAGATATGCGGCCGGAGCCGGCGGAAGTAGTTGGGGTGGACGGCGCCCAGGCTGAGGTGGCACAGCAGTCCCTGCTCGGCCAGCGCCTCCTCCACCCGCTTGGCCAGGCGCTGGAGGGCCGACGGTCCCGGCAGGGGGCTGCGGGCGTCCAAGACCAGCAGGAAGTCGGCATCGCCCAGCATCGTCCACCACGGTTCCTGCCTCACAAAGGTGGCCTCGTCTCGCGCCAGGCTTCCCGTGAGCACCACGGCATGGAGCGAACGCCCATATTGCTCGGCGCTGGCGCGGCAGGCCTGTTCCGAGAGAAACGCCTTGAGTCTGGAGGCAACGGCCGTTGGGCCGACCGCCTTGACTCCCACGGTGATTCCCGGCGAAGGCATCGTTACTATCCCTCGGGCATCCATCTGGACCGCTCCATCGCTGGCCTTTCGCGGCCGCCTGTTGGCGCACAGCGCGAACTCTGCTCGAATGCGCGCCAGTACAGGTCCTGCGTTTCGCGAACCTGGCGCTCACGGGTGAAATGTCGCAGCACCCACTCCCGACCGTTGCGGCCCAGTCGCTGGCGCCAGCCGGGGTCGGCCAGGATGCGGCAGATGGCTTCAGCCAGGCGGGCCGGGTCTCCCGGCGGCACCAGCAGGCCGTTCTCCCCATCCCGCACGACTTCCGGCGTGCCGTCCACGGCCGTGGCGACGATGGGCCGGGCGGCGGCCAGCGACTCAATCGCCACCAGCGGCAAGCCCTCGAAAAAGGAGGGCAGCACGGTGGCGTCGGCAAGCGCCAGCCAGTCGCTGGCGTTGGGCTGGTAGCCCACAAAGCGCACGTTCGCCTCCAGCCCCAGCTCCCGCGCCTGCTGCTGGAGCGCGCCTCGCAACGAGCCCTCGCCGGCAAAGACCAGGCGGACATGCGGGAAGGCGGCGCACACCGGCGGCAGGGCCTGGAGCAGGAGGGCGTGCCCTTTCTGCGGCTCCAGCCGGGCCAGCACCACCAGCACCGGATCCTCCTCGCCGAAGCCCAGGCTGCGCTTCAGGCCGGGCGGCGGCGGGTGGGCCGGGTCGAAGCGAGCCAGGTCGCAGCCGTTGCGGATGACCACCACCTTCCGCGCGGGGAGGCGCTTCTGCTGGGTCAGGTAGTCGGCGTTGGCCTGCGACACTGCGATGTAGTAATCCACGAAGCGCCCCACCAGGCGGTCCACCACGTAACGGGACTTCAGCCAGCCGCGCCGCCAGTGCTCGCGAATGTGCGGGGTTTCGACAATGACCGGGACGCGGCAGAGCCAGCCGATAGGCGAGGCGAACAGGCTGGCGTAGAAACCGTGAGAGTGCAGCACGTCCACGCGCAGGCGGCGCAGCAGGCGCGCCAGGTCCAGTGCCGCGCCGGCCTGGACGGGCCTGCGCAACTCCAGCGGCGTCAACCCCACGTCGGGCGGAAGGTCGGGCTTTAGCAGGGCCGCGACCGCCGGTGGGCAGACCAGGTGCAGGCGGAGGCGGGCCCGCTCGAACCCGCCCAGCAGCGTCAGAATGTGCTCCTCGGCCCCGCCCCGCGCCAGCGCGTTGGTGAAGTGGAGCACCGAAATGGGCCGCGCGTTCATCGCTTATGCCACCGCCTCCCGCATGCACTGGTAGACGTCGGCAACGGTCCGCAGCGCTGTCCGCGGCGGCCGGTTGCTCAAGAAAACGGCGTCCGAGTAACAGTCGTCGGGGTGGTAGCCGTGCATCCCCACCGGCATCCAGCCCGCCCCGTTGAAGTCGCTGCGCGAGAGCAGCCAGCCCGGGTGGAGTAACAAAATGGTTTCGCCGTAGCGCCGGTCGGGGAAGAAGATGCCCAACTGCCGCAGTTCCTCGTCGGGCAGCATCCGCCCGCAGGGAACCTGGGCGAGCCGGGCCGTGACGGCCTGCCTGGCCCGCTCGGAGAAGAACCAGAACCGGGCCATGGTGGAGTCATACACCGCCAGGTAGTAGGCGGGCATGGAGAAGCCCAGCGACTCTACCTCTGCCACCAGGTCGTAGCGGTGGCACACCGGCGTCATGCCGTGGTCGGAGACGACGGTGAAGCAGGCTTGCGGCTGCCGCCGCCGGGCCGCCTCAAACACTTCCGAGAGCCGGGCGTCATACCAGGCGAGGCGCTGGTCCACCTCGGCGGCGTCCAGCGGGTGGTGGTGCAGGGCCTGGTCCAGCTCGCACAGGTAGAGGAAGAAGAAGTCGGCGCCGCCCGCCTCGAGGTCGTGCCGCGCGCGTTCCAGGATTTCCCGGTCGCTCCAGCCGTCCCGATAGGAATAGACGCGGTGTGGGATGCGGGCCTCGGCGAGGTGGTCGAAGATGGAGCGGGCGCCGGTGATGCCGCCCCGGGCGTAGATGTTACGCTTCTCCACCCAGTTGAACCAGGGGAGCAGCCGCGGGCTGACCGAGCACTCAAACAGCGGGCCGAGCCCCAACAGCCGCCGCCCCAGCTCCTTGAGAAGCTTCCGCCCCAGACGGTTGTTCAGCGCCCGGTCGGGGAGGAACTGGAAGGGGCGAAGCCAGCGGAAGGGGGAGCCCTGCGGGTCGTAGTAGAACAGGTTCCAGTGGCCGTTCTCGGCCGGAGGGCGCCCGGTGAGCATGCTGGGGATAGCTCCGCTGCTGAAGCCGAGCACCGTGCGCAGCGGCAGGCGGAAGGGGAGCCAGGAAGCGAGAAAGGGCCGCCCCTCCAGGCAGCGCCAGCCCAGGGCGTCAATCAGCACGAAGAGGTGGAGCCGGCCGGAGCCGCTCATGCGCTTTCCTCCCCAATGTCGGCGCCTTCACAA
>CAYVGN010000134.1:0-7687 GCA_964451215.1 uncultured Acidobacteriota bacterium | reverse complement strand
TTCCAGGGCGCCTACACGCTGGCCAAGAACCTGACCGACACGGAAGACTCCAGCGAAGGCGGGCCCACCCTGGAGAACGCTTACAACCGTTCGGGCTGGCGCGGCGATTCCCAGTATGTCCCGCGGCACCGCCTGCTCGGCAACCTCATCTGGGAGCTCCCGGTGGGCCGGGGCAAGCGCCTCTTGAACCGGTCGGGAGTGCTCGACTGGGTCCTGGGAGGCTGGCAAACCAGCGCCACCTACATTGCCCAAACGGGGGAGTATTTCACACCCACCTTCTCCGGTGTGGATACTTCGAACACCAACGTGATCGGCGGCGTGGCGGACCGCATCGGAAACGGCAACTTGCCCGACGACCAGCGCACCATTGATCGCTGGTTTGACGCCTCGGCGTTTGCCGTGCCGCCCATGGGCCGCTTCGGAAACGCCGGACGGGGGGTCCTGACCGGGCCGGGGCGACACGCGCTCAGCCTCGGACTGTTCAAGCGCTACCGCGTTACCGAGGGCCGCGCCGTGCGTGTACAGTGCACGGCGACCAACGCTTTCAACCATCCCAACTTCGGGAATCCCAATCTGAACATCTCGGTTCCCACCGCCGTGGGTCAAATCCGCTCCGTCCAGAGCCGCGACTTCGGCGGACCGCGCGTGGTAATGCTGGGCGTCCGGTTCGAGTTTTGACAGAGCCGGTCCGCCCCCGGGGGAATCTGGGGGTAGTTGTGTGTGGATTCTTCACGTTGTGTGCACTCTGGGCCGAACTCGGCGCACATCACCAGAGCCGCTACGGCACCGGGGGGCACAAGACCATTCCGATGAGCTGGTGGTGCGCCCCTCTCACCAGCGCACAAGCGGGAAGCGGCCCGGGTCGTGGAGACTTGTTGGACACATTCTCGGACCTCGGGTCCGCTTCGATCCAGCCGGTTCCTGTAACTCCGCGCTATAATTAGAGTTCTGACGCGCCCGGGTGGCGGAACCGGCAGACGCAAGGGACTTAAAATCCCTTTCGCCGCAAGGCGAGTGAGGGTTCAAATCCCTCCCCGGGCACTCCTTACAGGACGGGTCAGACCGCGACAGCCAATTGACCACGGAGAGCCTCACTGGCGGCGCTGTCGGTGGCGAGGTCGCTTGTGGGCGCGCCGGAAGTTGCGTTGAAACAGCTTGGTGACTTGGGGCAAAGCGGGTGTATTCAGCGTCCACCTCTTCGCCGCTGGTCAATGCCGAGGGGCGGCAGGTCTCGATCCCACCAATCGTCGGCCTCGGGTTGGGTCAGGTAGCCGAAGGGGCCGGCGGCGACAGAATACAGCGGGGGCATGGGCCAGGGAGGTGTCGCTCGGATGACCTTGTAAACCCAGGTGTGAGCGTTTTGCGTCCAGGGGCAGGCCGCCAGACAGATGCCACAACCGGTGGTGACCTCCTGCCAGTACTGAAAGCATCGGTAGGCATCTTCAAACCACGCTTTGTGCCCCGGGTTATTCCAGGGCCCCCTGACTTTGTAGCTGGGTTCCTCGGCAAAGGACAGGGCGTCGGCCGGGCAGGCCAGCGCGCATCGCTTGCAGCGGGTGCAGAACTCCGGCAAACCGAAATCAATCGGCTTGTCGTAGGCCATTGGGAGGTCGGTGAACACCTTGCATAGGCGCACGGCAGGCCCGTATTCGGGGGTGACCAGGCGGTTCAGACGGCCCAGCTCACCCAAGCCGGCGTCCACGGCGAACGGCACGCTCTGCGCCGTGTCGTTGACACTGGGGATGGCCTGGTAGCCCAGGCCGCGGATGAACTCTGCCAGCGTGGCGACTGTGAAGGCGCACTGGCTGTAGCCGAGAGAGTCGGCGGCATTGCCCAGCGCCGTCGGGGACCTGCCGATGAGGTCGAGGTCCATTTGAATGGCAATGGCCACCACCCATTTCATCTTCTTCGGGATTACATACTTTTTTTCGGTCACCGCCGGCACATCCACGTCCTCAAAGACAATGTCCTTGCCGTCCTCCTTGCGGTTGATGTAGTTCTCGTTCATTGGCGCGATGCCCACCAGGGCTGCGCCGAACAGGCGGGCCGCGGCCTTGACTGTGCTGGCCGCTTCTTGCGGGGAGGCGGCGTAGGGTTCCACTCCCAGTTCCTCCGGCGCCGGGGTGCGGAGGCGTGTCCAGGAGAGCAGGCCAGTTCCCGTTCGGGCGGAGCGGTTGACGGTCCAGGCAGCCTCGAGAAGCTGGCGATCACGCAAGCCAAAGTCAAGCTTGCGCTCGCGTATCCACTTGCCGATGCGGGCGCGCTTTGCTTCCTGCTGCGCCTGGGAGGCGCCGGCCCCATCGCGCTCGTCCTTTAGCTGCCTGTAAAGCCCGAAGATGTTGGGGCCGGCGAACCGCTGGAACTCGGCGTTGGTTTCGCCCAGGGCAGGCCGGTCCACTGTCTGCACCCACCAGGGACGCCTGTCGAAGGGGGCGGTGTCGTTCCTTGGCACTTGCGCCAGCGCAGACGCGGCCAAGTCTGCCGCGGCTGCAGCCCCCAGTCCTGCCGTCTTCAGCAGACGCCGGCGGCTGACGCGCTTGTGTTTTTCCCTCATAACGCACCTGGCCCGAGTTTACTTCACGGCCGCCTGGTGCGCACCTGACTCCCCGGGTGTTCGCTCCTTTCCTGGACTTGCTCCAGCCTCACTCAAGCCCGACCCGGCTCTCTGGCCGGGCGCTGCCTTGCCGCCGGGCTGCCTTGAAAATTCCTGGGAGCGGGGGAGTCCCACCCGTACACCCTTACCCTCGGCCGTGCCCGGCGTAAGGCCGGGCGCTACATGGCTTTTTCAAGGCGCGCCCACGGGGGCGGCTCTGCGGTCTGCGAACCCCCAGGGACCGGATGAAGAGGGGTGAGTTGGGTGACTCGGCATCGCGGCGGAACTAGCCCCCTGGCGGCCCGGCGGACCAGCCCCGCACGTGCGTCGTTTTGTTCTGCCGCGCTACTTCTTATAGCCCGATGCCCCGGCCGAGCACTGGCCGAGCTGCATCAAACCGGCGCTGATGGTCGCGCTCACACTGAACGTCTGGCTCGCGGTCGCGCAGCTCGTTGTTGGCGAAGGGATGGCGGTAACCCATTCAACCGTTGCCATGCGGATGCTATGATGCCAGTTCCCTTAGGTGACCAACGCCAGCGAGAAGGGCTTCCTCCGGCTGTTTTCCTGCACCCCTTTCGGGCAGCGGGGAGGCTGGCGGAATCTGCGCACTCTGCGGATTGGTTTGGTAGTGGCGGCAGCCGCCTTGTCCTTTCTTGTCCTTGCAGTTTCTCCTGTATTGCGACCGTGGAAGTCCAACTGGAGCGGAACCAGAAATACTTGCTGCTGCGCGTGAGCGGGGACCTGCGGCTGGCGGGCCAACCCCAGGTTCAGGAGACGCTGCTGATGACGTTCCTCTCCGGCTTAGCGGGCAGCGTCCCCCAGCACCTGGTGCTGAGCCTCCGCGGCCTAACCCACCTGGATAGCAGTGGCGTCAGGGCGTTGGTGCGGGTAGCGGCGGAATGCTCCAATCGGCAGATCGGGGTGCGCGTGGTGCTGCCGCCCGGGGCGCCCGGGGACGTGCTCCGGCTGACGCGCGTCTTCGAGCGCTGGCCGACGTTCGACGAGGAAGCCGCCGCCCTGCCGGCGGCCGAAGCCTAGCCGGCGCCTTGCTCTGCGGCATGCGGCAAGATCCGGCGCTACTGCCAGCAACTGCTCAGCCGGTAACCGAGCCGGGCCGCTTGGTGGGGTAGTTTGCGCCAGTGAGGCTTTTCAGCGCAAGAGAACGACAACAGCCGGCCGCTCGGCCGACTCTCCCCAAATCGGCTTTCCGGCCGGCTGTTGCCGTCGGCTAAAACTGAATTCACTTTAAGGCGCGCTGCAACCGGAGGCAATGGACCGGAGGTCTTGTTGCGGGGAGTACCGGAGTACAGTGCACGAGGTGGGGCGACTCTTTGCGTAGTTGGGCAGGCCAACTGCCAGGGTCAGCCGTGGAACGGGCGCCAGGCTCCGCTCCGGCACTGCGGGAGCCGGCCCCGTCCCGGCCGGAACGGGCAAAGCCGCGTCGCGGGCAGTGCCCCTCAGAGGCGGGCGCTACCCCGACCTGGCCCCCGGCTGGCACGCGACTACGCCAATCTCATCCGAACGAGTTTCTTGCGGAAGCCTTCGCGGGTTATCCCGACGGCCGCTGCCGCTGCCGTCTTGGTGCGGCAGCGCCGCATCGCTTCTACCACCAGCAGGCGTTCCAGTTCCTCCAGGGTGGGCAGGTCTTTCATTCGGCGAAGAAAGGCGCGGAGCCGGGGGTGCGTGCGCAACCGCCGAGCTTTGCGTGCCAGGCGCTTCTTGCCACGACGACGAAAAGGGCGGCGAATAGCCATAAGGATGTGTTCGATCGAGCTCCCTTCGCAAATTTTGTTTCCCCTAAGTAATACATCAACCGGGCAAAAAGCACTAGAGAATCCAGCGCGTGGAACTGGGAGCAGAGAGCGGTCCCGGGTCGGCTGGGGAAGGGTGTGGGACGGGTCCCGGCGAGGCTCAGAGGGCGCGGATCAGGCGGAAGAGGTTGGCGGCGGCGAGCGAAGCGCGCTGGCTCGGCCGTCGCTCCGCGCCGACGCAGGCGAAGCAGGGTTCCGGGCGGCGCTGGAGTCGTACCATGGTCCGCTCGGCGGCCATCGTCACGCGGGTGAATCGGGAGGAGGCTTCGGCCAGCGCCTGGTCCAGGCAGCAATCGGAATGGTCCGGATCGTGGTGGAACAGCGCCAGGCGCTTCACGCCTGCCTCCCGCGCCACCCGCACCGCCTCCTCCCAGGTACTGTGGCCCCAACCCAGGCGCGATCGGTATTCGGCGGGCGTGTACTGGGCGTCGTAAACCAGCAGGTCCGCAGCCTCGGCCAGTTCTCGGACGCTGTCATCACAGCGGGCCACGCCGTGCTCATGGTCGGTAATGTAGGTGAACACGCCGGTCTCCGCCTCGATGCGGAATCCCAGGCAACCCTGAGGGTGGTTGAGCGCCCGGGTCACCACGTCCACGTCGAACGCCGGCAGCCGCTCTTCGCCGATGGGTCGGAAGCGCTTCCGGCTCTTGGTTTCAGCGAAGGGGATCGGGAAATAAGGCGGGCCCATGAGCCGGCTAATTACCTGGCCGCCCGTCACGTCGCAGGTGCGCGGGCAGTGGAAGAAGATGCGGTTGCGCTCATCGTAGAGGGGCGCGAAGAAGGGCAGTCCCTGAATGTGGTCGGCGTGCAGGTGGCTGAGCAAGACCATCAACTGCAGGCCGTTGGGCGGGGTGATCTCGGCCAGCAGGTGCCCCAGCGCAACCACGCCCGTGCCGCAGTCCAGGATGATCGTGTGGCCCGCAGGCGTTCGCACCTCGAGGCAGGGAGTGTTCCCGCCGTAGCGCATGTTCGAAGGGTGGGCTGACGGCACTGAGCCGCGCACGCCCCAGAACGTGATCTGCACAGGGGGTTTTCGGACAGAAATCGCCAGTTCGGCTAGCTTACAGCAGCAGCGGGTGAAACCCAGCCGGGAAAGAAAGCCATGGTCACATTGTGGTAAAGGGGCTTCGGCCTTTACGCCGGCCCGTCGAAATAAGGAATCCAGGGAAAGGCCAAGAAGCCAGGCGCAGTCTGGAACCTGACCAGCGGTACAATCAGCCGCTCAGGCGGCCATGCCTCAACGCCACTCGCTTGCCAGCCTTGCGTGCGCCGCGCTTGCTTTGCTGCTG
Source organism: uncultured Acidobacteriota bacterium (assembly GCA_964451215.1). Taxonomy (GTDB): domain Bacteria; phylum Acidobacteriota; class Terriglobia; order JAJPHL01; family JAPKYU01; genus CAYVGN01. Next base: position 1,994 of record CAYVGN010000134.1, on the reverse strand, counting down.
GCGCTGGCCTGGCAGTTTCTTGTCGTGCGTTTCAACTACGGCGGCAACTGGACGGGCCTATTCTGCATCGGCGACCGGTTTCCGGCGCCGCCCTCCCGGGCCCCGCAGGGCCTGTATCGTTTCTCGCGCAGCTTGGGCTACGACGGGCAGTTCTACCTGCTGGTTGCGCACGATCCGTTGTTGCGCGCCGACTTGCAGCAATACGTGGACAACCCGCCGCTGCGCTGGCGGCGTATCCTGGTGCCGGGCCTGGCCTACGTGGCGGCGGGCGCCAGGCCGCAGTTCATCCCCGCTGCCTATGTGGGCGTGGTTCTGGCTGCGGTGTTCGGCGGCGCCTGGTGGCTGAGCCGGTTCTTGGGGCGTGCTGGCTGCAACGCCTTCTGGGGCCTCGGCTTCCTGCTGGTTCCCAGCGTGGCCGTCTCCCTGGACCGCATGACGGTGGATGGGGCGCTGGCCGCTCTTTCGGTGGCGTTCGCCCTCTACGCTTGCGAAGGTGAGGACAGGCGTGGCCCTTTATCCACCGCTGGAGCAGGGGACAGCGCCTGCCGGTACCCCTGGAAAATCTATCCGGTGCTGTTGCTGGCGCCCCTGGCGCGGGAGACCGGGCTGTCCCTGGTGCTCGCCTTCTGCCTGCTTTCGCTGGCTTGCGGGAAGCGCAAGCAGGCAGCCCTGGGAGCGGCGATGGGGCTTCCCTGGCTGGCGTGGGCGCTGTTTGTCCGTGTCAGGCTTTGGCCCGACGGCACGCCCTGGATTGGAACGCTCCCGCTTGCCGGCCTGCTCCGGCGGACCTTCCACCCGGTCCAGTTCCAGATCACCGGAGCCTGGACCGCCGTTGCCGCCGCCCTGGACTATGCCGCCTTGCTCGGCGTGTGGTTTGCCCTTTTCATTGCTGGCCGATTCGCCTGGCAATTGGGCCGCGGCGCAGCGGGGCAAAGATCGCCGCTTGTCCGCGCCGGCCGAAGCGGCGAGGGCGCGGGTCCTGCCCTGCTACGGGTGGCTACGGTGGTGTTTGCCGCTGGCGTTGCCTTCGTGGGCAAGCCGGATGTCTGGGCTGACGCCTACGCCTTCGCCAGAACCATGTCGCCGTTGCTGGTCTGGCCCGCCCTGCTGGGTCTGGCCACGCGGTCGTGCTGGAGGCTTGGGCCACTCGCGCTCACCATTCCCCGGATCGCTTTCCAGGTGGCTACCGTTTCGCTCCCTGTCCTCCGCGGTCTGTTGGGGCTCCGGTGAGAACCGCTGGGTGGGTGCGGCAGCGGGTGGTCAGGGACAGTTCCGGCCCATGAAACCTGGCGCCGGAAGCCTGTTTCGCTGTGCCTCTCTGTCTCTGTGGTACGTGGGGCGGGGTCGCACCTCCTCCTCAAGCCGCAAGCCTAAGAATCGGCGGGGGAGCCGTCGGGCCAAACCCAGTTCTCGCGGTTCACCGGGCGGTAGGGGTGCTCGGCCGCCACCTTCTCATTCAACTCCACGCCCAGGCCGGGCCTGTTGGGCAACTCGGCGTAGCCGTCCTTGATGGCGACGGCGCCGCCGTAGAACAGGTCCTTGAGCCAGGGCTCGCGCCGCTCCACCATCTCCTGGATGACGCAATTGGGGGTGCAGGCGTCCACATGGAGCGAGGCCAGCGTGCTCACTTCGCTCTGTGGGTTGTGCAGGGCCACGTCAATCGAGTGGGCTTCGGCGATGGCCGCGATCTTCTTGCACTCCAGAATGCCGCCGGCATGCACCACGTCGGGCTGGATGTAGCTGACCAGGTGGCGGGCGCAGAGGTCGGCGAAGCCGTACTTGGTGAACAGGCGTTCGCCGGTGGCCAGCGGCACGCGCGTGCGCGCCCCGAGCCAGGCCAGCGTGTCCAGGTGCTCGGGCTGGGTGGGCTCCTCCACCCAAAACGGGCGCAGTGGTTCCAGCGCGTTGCAGGCTTCGACGGCGGCCACCGGGGTCAAGCGCCCGTGGGCGTCGATCAGGATGTCGAAGTCATCGCCCAGCGCCTTGCGCTGGGC
>CAYVGN010000133.1:0-7759 GCA_964451215.1 uncultured Acidobacteriota bacterium | reverse complement strand
CTCCCAGGCAAACCCACAAGCTTAAGTAAGTGACATTGGGCAAGATGCCGGCGCCATCTCGCGTTGCGGGACCGCCTTTTCAACTGGTCACGGCACCAGCCGCTTTCTGTTCCTTCATAAATTGGAAACTGCGCCTACACTTTTTTGTAACACTCAGGCTTCCCCGATTGACCCTCGCCTCGGAGCTATAGTAGGATTCCGCTGCCGAAGCGCGCCATTCACCGGCCCTTGAGGGGGAGCCAGCATGCTTCGGTTTCTATGAGATGGCGTAACCTTTGCTTCCTGGGTTCGGCGGTCCTGCTGGCGGCCGTCTTGCCCGGATGCCGGACGGCGCCGAAGAAGGCGGCTGCCGTGCCGATGCCAGTTCAGCAACTCCAGCCACCAATCACCCCAGTTCGCGTTCCCCAACCGCTTCTCCAGAAGGTGGAGCCTCCGCCGCCGGCTCCGCCCTTACCTGCGCCTGATCCTGTGGAGAAACTGATTACCCGGAGCCAGGCGGCGTACCAGGCGGGCGTGGAGGCATACCGCTCCGGGCACCTGGAACGGGCCAGAAGGGAATTTGACCGGGCGGTGGACCTAATCCTGGGAGCCTCGGCCGAGTTGCGCTCCGACCCCCGGCTGGACAGCACGCTGGGAAAGCTGATTGACCAGATCCATGCCTTCGAGCTGGTGGCCCTGAAGCAGGGCGACGGCTTCACCGAACGCGCACCGGTGCCGGCCCCGGTGGATGAGATCGCCGAACTCACCTTCCCCTCCGACCCCAAGCTGAAAGAGAAGGTGGAACGCGAGATCCAGCAGACGGTGTCCGACCTGCCCCTGGTGATCAACGACCAGGTCCTGGGCTACCTGAACTACTTCACCGGCCGGGGCCGGGCCACCATGGAGAACGCGCTGAGGCGGGCCGGCCCCTACCGGGATATGATTTCGCGAATCTTCAAGGAGGAAGGAGTCCCGCAGGACCTGATCTATCTGGCTCAGGCCGAGTCGGCCTTCCAGCCCTGGGCCCTGTCCCGGGCGGGAGCCCGCGGCATCTGGCAGTTCATGGCCAGCCGGGCCCGCGAATATGGCCTGGACGTGAACTGGTGGACCGACGAGCGGCAGGACCCGGAGAAGTCCACCCGGGCGGCTGCCCGGCATCTGAAGGATCTCTACCAGTTGTTCGGCGACTGGTACTTAAGCATGGCGGCCTACAATTCCGGCCCGGGCGGTGTGCAGCGGGCGGTGGAGCGGACCGGCTACGCCGATTTTTGGGAACTGTACGCCCGCAACGTCCTTCCCCGCGAAACCCGCAACTACGTCCCCATCATCCTGGCTGCTACCATCGTCGCCAAGAACCCGGAGAAGTACGGGTTCGATCACGTGCTCCCGGACCCGCCGATTGCCGTGGACTCGGTCACCATCTCCAGCCCCACGGACTTGCGTCTGATCGCTGAAACCATTGACTGCAGCGTGGATCTGCTTCAGACGCTGAACCCCAGCCTGCTGCGGGACGTGACCCCGGCCGCAAACTTCGAGCTGCGGCTGCCCGCCGGGACCAAGCAGCGTTTTCTGGAGCAAATCGCCCTGATCCCGGAAGACAAGAGGGTCTTCTGGCGGTGGCACAAGGTGAGCCTCGGTGAGAGCCTGGATGAGATCGCGCGCAAGTACAAGACGACGCGGAGCGCCATAGCCAAAGTGAACGGGCTGGAGAGCGACGAGTTGCAGGCCGGCGCCAAGCTGGTGATCCCGGTTGCGACCGCCCGCGAGGGGCAAGGCATGGGGATAGGGGTGAGAACGGTGCGCCTGAAGTATCGGGTGCGGCGGGGCGACACGGTGGCTCGCGTGGCCGATCGCTTCGGCGTCTCCCCCTCGGAAGTTCGCAGTTGGAACCGCATCTCTGGCAGCCGGCTGGTGGCCGGCCGGTGGCTGGTCATCTATACGACGCTGAGCGGCCCCGCTGCCCTCCAGCGCAGGAGTCCGGCCAACACGACTAAGGCCAGCAGAAAGAAGAGGTTAGCTCAGGCCAGCCGCCTCCCGCCCAAGCCCGGCTTGAGCGGCGCCGCTATGGCCCGCGCCGCCTCTCGCTGAACGCCGTGCATGGAGCGGCTGCCAGTGCTGGCTCTGCTCCGCAGCCGCCACGGGAAGTTCCGCACTTTCTCTTGACAGCCTGCCAGCGCTCAGGTTAATTTCCGCGTTGGTCGAGGAAAAACGTTTGTCGAACTATCTGTTTGATTCTTCTATTGCCAATAAGGGAAATCCGACCTGCAGAGTACCCCATGCTGACCCACTACGGACGACATCCGGACGACGATCTGGAGGAAGCGGAAGAGGGCTCCGAGAACCAAGAAGCGGAGGAGGATGAGATGGACCAAGAGCCAATCGGCGGCGGACCAGGTGTTCCGGAGATTCCGGCACAAGCCCCGGTGACCGAACCGGCGCCGCCCGCACCCAAGGCGCCGCCCGCACCCAAGGCGCCGGCCAAGCCCAAGAAGCCAGCGGCCAAGAAGGTGGCGCCAAAAAAGGCCGCCAAGAAAGCCCCGGCCAAGAAGGCTGCCAAGAAAGCGCCGGCGAAGAAAGCCGCCAAGAAAGCGCCGGCGAAGAAGGGCGGCAAGGCCAAAGGCAAGAAGAAGCGTTAAGGCTCACGGCGGGTTCCGGCGCCAGAGAGTAGAAGTATCTCTGGCGCCCACTGTCCTGCCGGACGGGACTGCTTGTCCCCGGGCCGCCCGGTCCGGTTCGCTCGGAAAAGCAGCTACTCCTTCGGTCCGGGTCTCTCCACTGCAGCGCGGCAACGATCGTAGAGCGTCAGCAGGCTCTCGACCAGGTCTTCGCTCTTCTCTGCCCGGGCCTGAAATCCGGCCGAAACAGCCGGTTTCCCGTATCCACTGGTCATCGCAACAAACTTCATCAGGTCCAGGGCGATATCCTCTACCCGGCGCGTGCCCGAAGCCGCCAAGGTTAATTCTTCGGCCATTTAGTCTCTCCCGCCAGTTTTCTCCGGAAACTCCTGCCTACTATACTTGGAGCGCGGTTCTGCTGTCAGCCGAGGCGTTCTGTCCGTCCGGACCGACTGTGCACGACCCTTCTTCGTCATCGGCGTCGCTTCTCCGCGCGCCTGTTCCACCTGCTTGCGGGCAGAGCACGGGGCTGCTGCTATACTGAATTTATGGACCACTGGGGAAGCATCCTGCTCCCGGATCCGCCGCTGGATTACGACTGGGTGACCGAGCGGCTGGCCGTCGGCGCCGCCATCTGGACCCGCCGCAACATGGAGCTGCTGGCCGCCGCGGGTATTACCCACGTGGTGGACATGCAGGACGAGTTTGACGACCGGCAGATCGCGGACGGGACCGGGGTCGAGGTGCTGTGGAACCCCACCGCTGACGACTTCGAAGAGAAGCCGGCGGGGTTGTTCCGGCGGGGAATTGACTTTGCTCTGCGGGCTTGCCAGCTCCCGACTTCCCGCATCTACTTCCACTGTTCGGCGGGCGTGCACCGTGGCCCCATGGTGCTGCTGGCCGTGCTGATCGCCCAAGGGATGGAACCGGGTGAGGCCATGGAGTTGATCCGCAGCAAGCGTCCGCAGGCCGATTTCCCCGACGTGTACCGCCGCAGCGTGGCCCGCTTCTTCCAGAGCCAGGAGGCGCAGAAGGCAGGGTTCTGAGGCCCCAAGGAGTCGAAAGCCACAACCAAGAGGCGGGAGGCCTCTTCTTTTCCTTTTGCCTTTTTCCTTTCCGGTTCTCATTCCCGCAAACGCACCAACTTCCGCCCCACCTGCGACTGCGTTAAGATGGCCCCGCCATGCCCAGGGCGCTGTTCCAGGTCCATCGCATGCGGGGCGGAGCCCAGTCCCATCTGATGTTTTGCGAGGACCGCCACTACTACGTGGTCAAGTTCCAGAACAACCCCCAGCACGTGCGGATCCTGGCCAATGAAATGCTGGCGAATCTGTTGGCCAGCTACGTTGGGTTGCCGGTGCCGGAGTTCGGCCAGGTCGAGGTGTCGCAGGAACTGGTGGAGAGCACACCGGAATTGCATTTCGAGCACGTTCGGGGGCAGACTCGCTGCCTTCCCGGCCGGCACTTCGGGTCGAAGCTCCCCCTGGATCCCGTGCGCGAGCCGATCTACGACTTCGTCCCGGACCAAACGCTGGCGCTGCTGGCCAACCGCTCCGCCTTCGCCGGCATGCTGGCCTTCGACCAGTGGACCTGCAATACCAACGGGCGCCAGGCGATTTTCTACCGCACCGGGGAGGAGCCGGGGCGTTACCGCGCGCTGATGATTGACCAGGGGTTTTGCTTCAACGACGGTGAGTGGAACTTCCCGGACTCACCGTTGCGCGGCCTCTACCCGCGACTGGTGGTCTATGAGGAGGTGACCGGCTGGGAGAGTTTTGAGCCTTGGCTCACCCTGGTGCGGGAGATGGACTGGCGGGTGGCCCACGGGTTCGCGGGCCGCATCCCCGTGGCCTGGTACGAGGGCGACGACGAGGCGCTGGAGCGGTTGATGGAAACGCTGGACCGCCGGCGACGGCGGATTCCCGAGTTGCTCGACGCTGTCCGCCGCTCCAGCAAGAACCCCTTCCCGCGGTGGAAGCTCGAGGCGGTGGTGGCCAGAACAGCCAACACGGGATGCGCCTGAGGCTTTGAGGGTTCCCCTTCCAGCTTCCGGCTGATCGCCCATGGCCGGCAGCCGGTAGCTGGTCACAGGCAAGGTGAGGGCGTCATGTACCAATTCCAACTGCTGCGCTATGTTCCTGACGTGGTGAAGGATGAGTTCGTAAACATCGCAGTTGTCTTGCTGGACCAGCAGGGCCGGTTCCTGGCCGCGCACATGGCGGGCGAGGAGGACCTGCGGCGCGTTCGCTGCCTGCACCCCGGCGCCGACCTGGAACTGCTGCGCTCCTGGCAAGAGACCGTGGCTGAGCAACTGGCGCGCCACCCGGAGGACGCCGGGGCGTGGCTGAAGGGCCTGGACGATATCGGTTCGCACTCGTTGCGCTGGACCGCGCCAGCGGGCTTCGACACCACGGACGCAGCAGCAGCCGCCCGGGAACTATATGACCGGCTGGTGGCCTCCCCGCCCCGGCCCTGGCTGGGCGCGCGGCCACGCCACGCCCCCTGGGTGAAACACGAAGCCGACAGCGTTTTTCGCGCCGAGCACCTGCTGGAACGCTTCCAGAGCGGCATCCCGGCCCAGCAGTTCACCTACCCCGGCGACCCGTTTCGCATTCACTACGCTTACGCCAACGGCTTCCTCCGCTACATACACATGCTGTCGCTGGAGTATTCCGTGCATCAGGCCAAGGTGCTGGCCTTCACCTTCGAGCGCATGATGCGGGCCGGACCGGCGGCGCTGACCGCGGTGGTGGAGCCCGAGCCCCGGCCGGTGCTCACGGTGCAGTTCAACCGGCAACTGCTCCAGGACAGCGGGATCGAGGTTCTGCCGCTCGACCGCATACAGACACTGGTCCGGCGGGTCAAGCAGGATCTCAATCTCGTTTAGGGTTTAACGTTCTACGTTCGACCCTGAAGCTACGAGACGAGGCAGAGAACCTTGAACTTCGAACTTTGAACCTTGATCTTCGAACGTGAAACGTTTGAACAATGCATGAGCTGACGGTTCGCGTTCCTGCTTCCAGCGCCAACCTGGGCCCTGGCTTCGACGTGCTGGGGCTGGCGCTGGAACTGTACCTGGAGGTGCGGGCGTCGGAGGCGCAGCCCGGGCGGCCGGCGGTGCGGTTGGCCGGGCCGCACACCGAGGGCATCGCGACAGACGGCTCCAACCTCGTCCTCAGGGCCTATCGGCTGGCGTTCGAGCGGGCCGGGCGGACGGCGCCGCCGGTGAGCCTGAACCTGTCGAACTCCATCCCGCTGGCGCGCGGGCTGGGTTCGAGCGGCGCAGCCATTGTTGCCGGGATCACGCTGGCCAACCACTATGGCAGCCTGGGGCTCTCCAGGCCCCGAGTGGTGGCGCTGGCGGCCGAACTGGAGGCCGGCCATCCCGACAATGTGGCCGCCTCCTGCCTGGGTGGGCTCACCATCGCCTGTCCTGCTGAGACGGGCGCGGCCGCCCAGATGGAAGTGCTCTGCCTTCCCTGGCCCGCGGCCATTTCCGTTGTGGTGGCCATCCCGGAGTTCCGGCTGGAAACCGCCCAGGCGCGCGCCGTGCTCCCCTCCAGCTACAGCCGCGCCGACGCGGTGTTCAACCTGCAGCGGCTGGGCCTGCTGGTTGGGGCACTGGCTGGCGGGCGGCCGAACGCGCAGCACATCGCGGCCGCGCTGGCCGACCGCATCCACCAGCCCTACCGCGCGCCCCTGGTCCCCGGCCTGCGCGAGGCCCTCCAGCTCCGCGCCCCCGGGCTACTGGGCGTCACGCTGAGCGGCGCCGGGCCCTCGCTCATCGCCTTCGTCGAAGGCGACACCGCGCCCACCATCGAAGCGCTGGGCCGCGTCTACGACAGGCTGGGGATTGCGGCCGACGTGCGTCCGGTCGCGGTCGCTTCCCAGGGAGCCACCGTTGTCTGAATCACACCCGCCCCGAGGGTGCGGCCCTCAGGATCTTGTGGACTTCTCCTCCCGCGTGGCGCCCCGAAAAATTCTTGCTGTGCGCCGCCGCCGTGGGTCGCCCCTCGATCTTGGGCGCCCGGCGGCTGCTTTTTCATCTCCGATACTCCGGTAGTGAACCGTAGGTTCATTGGGCACTTTGTGGTTAAACTCTCCACATGGGTCATCTGTTCCGCTGCGTGCGCGAGACGTGCCGCAGCGAGTTTCCCCTGGAGAAAAACCTCCACACCTGCCCGCGGTGTGAGGGGTTGCTGGACGCCGTGTACGCCTTCGATGGCGCGGCAGCGGGGCGTTGGCCAGAGCTGTGGAACCAGCGCCGCGCCTCGGGCCGGAGGCTGGACACGAGCGGCGTCTGGCGTTTCCGCGAGTTGATTCCCTTTCTGCCCGCCGGCGAGGAGGAGCGGTGGGTGGCCACGCTGGGGGAGGGGAACACGCCCCTGCTGGAGTCGGCGTCTGCGGCGCGCTTTGCCGGCCTCGACCGCCTCCGCTTCAAGCACCAGGGATTCAATCCCACCGGCTCGTTCAAGGACAACGGGATGACCTGCGGGGTGACGCGGGCGCGCGCGCTGGGCCTGCGACTGGTGGGTTGCGTTTCCACCGGCAACACCTCGGCCTCCATGGCCGCCTACGCTTCCTATGCCGGGCTGCGGCCGGTGGTGTTTGTGCCGCGCGGCGAGATCGCGCTGGGCAAGCTGGCCCAAGCGCTGGAGTACGGCGCGGCCACCTTCCAGGTGGAAGCCAACTTCGACGGCATCCTCCGGCTGATTTTCGCCATGGCCGACCGCTTGGGCCTCTACTTGCTCAACTCCGTGAACCCGTTCCGGCTGGAAGGCCAGAAGACCATCATGGCCGAGCTGTTGGAGCAGTGCGGCTGGCAGCAGCCGGACTGGATCGTGCTGCCCGGCGGCAACCTGGGGAACGTCTCCGCCTTTGGCAAGGGCCTGCGCGAGCTGTGCGAACTCGGCCTGATCCGCCGCCTGCCGCGGCTGGCGGTGGTCCAGGCGGAGGGCGCGGCGCCGCTCTACCGCATGCTGACCACCAGCGCCGGAGAGCCGGAACAACTGCGGCCGGTCGAGAACCCGCAGACCCTGGCCACGGCCATCAAAATCGGCGCCCCTGTGTCCTGGCCCAAGGCGGTGCGCGAGCTGCGGGCCTGCCGCGTGGTGTGCGAGGCGGTCAGCGAACAGGAGATTGCTGACGCTAAGGCGGTCCTGGGC
>CAYVGN010000132.1:3186-7832 GCA_964451215.1 uncultured Acidobacteriota bacterium | reverse complement strand
CCAAGCTCAATGGGATGGACTTGCCTCAGCTTGTGCTGGGCTCCATCATCGGCCCATGCTGGCAAGGCCGCCAAGGTAGCCACCAGGCATACCAACACCGCGCCACGAATGACATGCTTCATAAGACAGCCTCCTTCCCGGGGGGATCGGTCAGCACTTTGCAGTATGCACGCAGAGGGGCTGTCAGTCAAGCCGCCGACCGGCAGGTGTTCGCTGTTGACTTTGCCTGAAGGGGGCATAGGTACCTCAGCGCCGCTGGCAGCGCGGGCAGTAGGTGGTGCCGCGACCGGCCAGCAGGGCGCGCCGCAACGGCTGGCTGCACTCCAGGCAGGGCTCCCCGGCCCGGCCGTAGACGCGGTGGAACTGCTGGAAGGAGCCGGCCCGCCCCCCGGCGTCCAGGTAGTCAGAGACGGAGGAGCCGCCCTGCTCGATGGCCTCCTCCAGCACCTGGCGCATGGCCCGCCAGAGCGCCGCGGCCCGCCGCCTTGAGACGCGGCTGCCGGGCATGGCCGGGTGCAGGCCGGCGCGGAACAGGATCTCGTCGGCGTAGATGTTGCCCAGGCCGCGCAGAAAACGCTGGTCCAGCAGCAGCGCCTTGAGGCGCGCTGCCCGCCCCCGCAAGCGGCCCGCGAACTCCTCTTCAGAAATGGCCAGCGGGTCCGGCCCCAGCGCCTGCAACCGCGGCGGCAACCCGCTCTTGCCCGCGCAGGCAGCGATCTCCATCCGGCCGAAGCGGCGGATGTCGGTGTAGCGAAGCACCTCCCTGCCCGGCAGTGGCCGCGGCGAGCCGGGCGCCAGATCGGTGCGCGCGATGGATTCCAGCACGAAGCAGGCGTGCGTATGCGGCCGCGGCTGGCTGGAGGCCGGCTGGCAGGTGAGCTGCCCGGTCATGCCCAGGTGCACGACCCACCAGAACTCGCCCCGGCCGGGACGGGCCTTCTTGCCCCTCCTCTGTTCTCCCACGATGGGCTGTTGCAGGGACGGGCAGGAATGCCCGTCGCCACTGCGCGCCATGCGGAACACGATGTGCTTGCCGTAGCGTCGGACGTCGAGCACACGCGCTCCCTGGAGCGCCCGCACCAACTCGCCCGGGGGCGTCCGCAGAATCTGGCGCGCTGCCGCGTTGTTGACCGCCACGCTCAGCAAGCGCCGACCGCACAGCCGGTTCGCAAGACCGCGCACAATTGTTTCCACTTCCGGCAGTTCCGGCATAGCAGGTCAGCCGCTTGCCATTCAGCGTTGGACGGGAAGATCGGCGCGGGAACCCCAGTCCGCCCACGAACCGTCGTAATTGCGCACTTTACCCTGACCAAGCAGGCGCAGAACAAAGTAGAGCTGGGCGGAGCGGATCCCGCTGGCGCAGTAAGTTACCGTCTCGCGGCGCAAATCCACGCCGCGTTCCAGCAGCAGGCGGCGCAGTTCCTGCGGCGCTTTGAATCGGCCGCGGCCGCTCTCGGTGGTGGTCTGGCGCCAGTCCAGGTGAATCGCGCCCGGGATATGCCCGCCGCGCCCGCCGGCGGGAGCACTCGTTCCGGAATACTCCTCGGCAGAGCGCACATCCAGCAACTGCAACTTGTTGCCGGCAAGCCGCGCCTGGATCCATTCGGCGGTGGCGATGCACCTGGGGTTGGGGCGAGGTTCGAAATTTCCCGGCGGCATGGGGCGGGTCTCGGTCTCCTGCGAACCGCCGGCCTGCAGCCACGCCGGCCAGCCGCCGTTCAGCACCCGGACACGCCTGTGCCCGAAGAACTCGGCCACGTAAAAGAAGCGGGCGGCGAAGCGCCCACCCTGGTCATCGTAGGCCACCACGCGCGTTCGCTGGCTAATGCCCAGGTCGCGGAACAGCGCGCGGGCCTGCTCCAGCGGCACCGGCAACCCTTTGCGGTTGGCCTCCGGTTGATCCAGGGCGCGGAGCGAGCAGTTCACGGCGCCGGGGATATGGCCCTTGGCGAATTCTTCGGCCGGCCGCAGGTCCACTACCCGCAGCTTTCCCAGCAACGGCTGCAACTCGGCGGCCTCGATGAGCAGGGAAGTCCCGGCGTGACTGGGCGCAACCAGCACCAGCCACGCCAACAGTGCGGTCGGGCGGATCATAGCGGCCAGCCTCCCTTCTCGCTGCCCTGACGCAAAGGACGATTTTCGGATCCCCGCGTCCTCTGCGCCCTCTGCGGTGAGTCCCGAACACAGGCCCGCAAGCTAACTGACGCGCACGCGGTTGAAGTTCTCCTCGATCACGTCCCAGTCCAGGTTCTTGAAGAAAGTGTCAATGTAGCTGGCCCGAGCTGTGCCGTAGTCAAGGTAGTAGGCATGCTCGTAAACGTCCAGAGCCACGATCGGGGTGGCATTCCACACCGGGAAGGTGTTCTGGGCGTCGCCGGCGTAGTTGAACAGGTAGCCGTAGTCGCGGTCCCAGGCGGTCCAGGCCCAGCCGCGCGATGCCATTCCCGCGGCCTTCAGGTCTTCCTTCCACTTCTCGAACCCGCCGAACCAGCGCTCGATCGCGGCTTTCACCTTGCCCTGCGGCTCGTGGGCGGCGCCGCCCAAGTGAGCGAAGTAGATCTCGTGGTTCTTGACCCCGCCGATGGCGAAGGTCAGGTCCACTTTCAGCGAACGGACATCACTGAAAACCTGGTTGGCCTTGGAGCGGTCGGCACCCTCCAGCTTCTCCATGATCTCGTTGTACTTGTTGATGTAGCCCTGGTAGAGCTTGTAATGCTCCGTCATGGTCCTCTCGGAGATCCCGTCCAGCTTGGCGGAGATGGATTTGAACTGCTTGGCCTCCAGCCGGTGCGCGGTCACAAGAGCCATAGCGTCTCCTTTCTTTGGTGTCTCCTACCCGAAGAGTGTAACGGCGGTTTTCGGTCTGCGCCCAGGCGCCAACATCCAGAATAACGCGCTTCCGGCAATCTGGCAACCGGCTCCAAGGTTCCACGTTCCACGTTCCAGGTTCCAGGTCCCAGGTTCCAGGTTCTAGGTTTCAGGTTTGAAGTTTGAGGCGCGGCGGCTCACTGACAGATGGTTTTCCTCAAGGTCACAGCTCGCACAAGGTGCGTGTGCTGGCGTCTCGCCGTCCTGTTCGGCAGCTACCGGACGGCGATGGTGGCGGTGACGCTCTTGATCGAGGCGTTTGCGTTGTCGGCCTCGACCTGGATGACGGCTGGAGGGTGTTAGCGACGGGCATGGGCAACGTCGGTGGGAGCTATCTCGGCGGCTGTGAGGAGTTCATTACAACTGAGAGGCCGACGGCACCCATCCACCGCTCGACACTCGTCCGAGTCGTCTGCCTGTTCAAGTAACGCCGCTCACCCGGGCGCTGCTGGCCGGACCGCCATCGCCGGAAAAGCCCTGAACCCCGTTGCCGCCCGCGGTCGTCATGATCCCGGCCGGGCTCACCTTGCGGACGCGGTGGTTGAGGCAGTCGGCGATGTACAGGTTGCCCGCCGCATCCGCCGCCACACCAAAAGGTCCATACAGCGAGGCACTGGTGGCCGGACCGCCATCGCCGGAGAAACCCGAAACCCGGTTTCCCGCCACCACGGTGAGAACCCCACTGGGCGAAATCCTCACCACCAGATGGTTGTCTGAATCCGCAGCGAAGAGGTTGCCCGCCGAGTCCACCGCAACACCACTGAGGCGGCCCAGCGGGGCGTTGGTCGCGGCCAGCGGGCCGGCAGGGAAAATCCACTGTCTGCTGGCCACGGTGGTGATGACCCCCTGCACGGTGAGGGAAGAAACAGTAGCAAGGAAAAGAAAGAACAGAAGAGGAACGTGCCAGGGAAAGTCTTGCCGCATGGTGGGCCCCTTGGTACCCACAGTTTGCAGCGGGGCGTGCAGCGTGGCAAGGCAGCGCCGTCGAGCGCGGGGAAGCGTGGTCGCGGAGCCCGGTCCTCCGACCTGGCACCTGAGACTTGAAACCTGGGACTTGGGACCAGGGGCGTGCTATTGGGGCGGGTTGCCGCGCAGGCCCAGCTCGTCGGCGACCGAGCGCATGGCCTGGATGCAGAAGGCGATGTGTTCTTCCAGCTCCACGCCCAGTTCGGCCGCCCCGCGCACGATGTCCTCGCGGCTGACGGAGCGCGCAAAGGCCTTGTCCTTCATCTTCCGCCGCACCGAGGACGCCTCCACCTCGAAGATGCTCTTGCCCGGCTTGACCAGGGCGCAGGCAGTCAGGAAGCCGGTCAACTCATCGCAGGCGTACAGGGCCCTGGCCAGCACGGTGTCGCGGGGGATGCCGGTGTAATCGGCGTGACCCAGGATGGCGCGGCGGACCTGGTCGGGGTAGCCGCGCTCGGCCAGGATCTCCGAGCCTTTCCAGGGATGGAGATCCGGAGTCGGGTAGCGCTCGTAGTCGAAGTCGTGGATCAGCCCCACCACGCCCCACAGTTCCTCGTCTTGGTCGAAGCGGCGCGCGTAGGCCCGCATGCAGGCTTCCACGGCCAGTGCGTGCTTGATCAGGTTCTCGTTCTGGGTGAACTCGCGAAGCAGGTCAAAGGCGGCGCTGCGATCCATGCCGGGAATGTACCACAGCGGTCACGTCGGCCACGGATACAAAAGCAGTTGACAATGTTTGATTGGGGCGGGCACAATGGCGGCGGCGATTTTTCTCGACGCGCCAAGCGTTGCTGGAAAACCAGGCTCCCCTCATC
>CAYVGN010000132.1:0-3176 GCA_964451215.1 uncultured Acidobacteriota bacterium | reverse complement strand
CGCTGTTGTCGCCGAGCGCCCGGTGCTGCGGTGTGGCCGTTGCCGGCTGGTGCAGTACCGCCCGGCGTCGAACCGCTGCCGCCGCTGCTACTTCCCGCTGGAGGTCCCGGTGGTGGCGCCACCCCCGCCGCCGGTCCCGGCGCGTCCCAACGTAGCCGCCGGCGTGCGCGCCTTGCGCCGTACGCGGGGGTTGACCCAGAAGCAACTCGCTGTCGCTTCCCAGCTGCCCCGCACCTACATCTCGCGCATCGAGAACGGCCGCATCATCCCGGGCCTGCTGACGCTGGAGCGGATCGCCGAAGCCCTGCGGGTCAACCTCCCCCTGCTGCTGGCCAACGGCGATGGCGGCAGCCGCGGGACGGCCCCCTCCGGCGGCAACGGTCATTCCACCGCAAACGGTAACGGCAACGGCGCCCGCTTCCTCCCCCTGGCCCCGTCTGTAACGCTCCTGCTGGGTTCGCACTCTGAGGCCGAGAGCTGTCTGCGAGAAATCCTCCGCTACAGTGCGATGCTGACCGGTGCCCAGCGCCGCCAGGTCCTGCTGCGCGTCCGCGAGCTGGCGTCCCCGCACGTGACCGTGGCTCACTAGTGCTCTGACCAGTTAATTCCGTTCTTCTTGGCGCGAGGTAGCGCCGCCTTCCAGGCGGCAATGGCCGAAGCGGCAGGATGCCGCCGCTACGCAAAAGCGCACTTTTCTTGCCGGTCACAGCACTAGCCCAAGGGCTCGGCCCTTGGTATCCGGGATGTAGGGGCAGGCCTTCCACCCCAGCGCGCCAAGAACGCGCGCCGGGGACCCCAGGCGTTGTGCCTGCCCAGGGCGGCCACCAGGGCCGCCCCTACGATCCTGCCGGCTCGACGGCTTTTTGTTCACTTTCGAACCACGTGTCATCCGAGGCAATGCCCCCTTCGCCACCCCCCGGCCAGAAATCTGCTGAAAGAGCCACAAACTGAACTTCCCGCCCCGCTGGCACAGCGATTGATTCAAACAGTTTGGAGCAAGAACGGTTTTACATTGAAGTAACGGGGTAGGTGTACGTCCAGGGGCAGTTCGTTGGTAATTGAAGCTGGGGTGTCTGTGTATACTCCGATCCCTATTCTCGTGCGAGGAGGGTTTCGGAGATGCATAGAATCCTGCTTTCCCTGTTGATGGCGCTGGTTCTGGCCCTGGCCCTGGCCGGCATCAAGCGGGTTGCGCTGGGCCGGACGGCAGCCGCGCACCAGTCGAACACGCTGATGGCCCATGGTGGCACGCCGCCTCCCCCGACTCCCTGGTAAGCGACCCAGGGGACGGGGAGGACGCCGGGCGAGGGCGGAACCGGCCGCACCGCACCGTCGCTTTATGCCTGGCGTCCTCGATCTGGCTTTCTCTGTCATCGTGGCAGCGCTGGCGCTGTCCGTCCTGATCCTCAGCATTCTCAACGGCTGCTTTCGCCGCTACTTCTTCGTTAACCTTTGCGTCGCCGTCATGCTGCTGTGTGACGGCCTGCGCTACGCGACGCTGTACCGGTACGGCTATCGCTCCATTGAGTACTTCTGCTGCTTCTACCTGACCGACGCCCTGCTGGTAACGGTGACATACCTGCTGATCCTCAGCTTCTTCGAGGTGATTTTCGGCGACATGTTCCTGCGCCGCTACGTGCGCCTGACCCTGCTCTTCTTGATGCTGCTGGTGGGGCTGATGTCGAATGCGATGATCTCGCGCACGCTGCCGCACTCTTATTCCCGGCTGGTGGTGGAATTTCTGCAGAACATGTACTTCGCCGCGGTCATCCTGACGGTGCTGTTGTGGATCTCACTCAGTTACCTGGGGGTGGAGGACCGCCGGACGGCGCTTCTGGTGGCCGGCCTGGGGGTGTTCGCCAGCGCGGAAGCGGTCAACTACGCGGTGCAGAACCTGTTGCCCAAGAACATGTTCCTGGCCCTGGGCCCCCTGCTGGGCAAGGTGCATACCCTGGCCACGATCGCCAAGCTGGGGCTGTGGTGCTATGCTCTGTCGGGCGCGGTTGAACGCGTCCCGCAACGCGAGCCGGCAGCGCTGCCGGTAGAACTGAAAGGGGCCCGCATAGGTGTTTGCCAGCATCTTCATCCTGTGCTTTTCCGTGGCCGCCCTGCTGTACTGGGCGCGGCACGCCTGCCTGAGCCTGCTCCGCTCAGCGCGCACCCAGGCGGAGGAAGCCGAGCGGGTGGCGGAAGCCAACCGGCTGGAGTTCCAGCGCGTGCGCCGCCAACTGGAGGTCTCCGCCGATCCATCCTCCTACGACAGGCTGCGTGACGCGTTGTGCCACGATTTCCTGGCCCTGACCTACCTGCTGCGCTACGCCGCCACCGTCAACGTCGGCCGCTACAGCAACGACGAGCGCCTGCTGATCGCTGACTTCCACCTCATGCGCCTGGTTTACCGGATGAGCCGCGCCTTCTCGCCGCGCGCCGCCCGCTATGCCCTGCTGGAGATGGCTTCCATCCTGGAGTACTTCGCAGCGGTGATGAGCCGCCGCATGACGGCCTTCTCCGCCAAGATGATGGAAGCATAGCGAGGCTTGAGGCTTCAGGCTTCATACCCCACCCGCCAGCCAGGCGGTTCCCCTGCGTGCCCCGGCGTTTCCCCAAAAATTGACTCCTCTCAAGGCGGCGAATATACTTTCGTCATCCTCAATGGCGAGGCGGTTATGAGAAGAATCGCACAATTACTTACCCTGCTATTGGCCGTTCCGGCGCTTGTTGGGGCGCAGTCGTACACCGCATCCATCCGCGGCCTGGTCACCGACCCCAGCCAGGCCGCTGTTCCGGGCGCAAAGGTGGTGGCCACCGACGTGGACCGCAACACCGAGCGCGCCACCACCACCGATGAATCCGGCCGCTACGTACTGGGCGCGCTGCCGCCGGGCCGTTACAGCCTGACCGTGGAGGCAAGCGGCTTCAAGAAGTACGCGCACAGCGTCTTCGCGCTGAAGGTGGACCAGCAGTCCGAGATAGATATCACGCTGGCGGTCGGGTCGGTCAGCGAGACGGTGGAAGTGGTCGCCTCGGCCCCGTTGCTGGAATCCGTCAGCTCCACCATCGGCAAGGTGGTGGATAACCGCCGCATCGTGAACCTGCCGCTGAACACCCGCAACGTCTACTCGTTGGTCTTCCTGACGCCGGGCGTGTCCGGCAGCGTCGGCTATAACTACGGCGAG
>CAYVGN010000131.1:0-7832 GCA_964451215.1 uncultured Acidobacteriota bacterium | reverse complement strand
CATGTGGGCAGCGTTTGCCCGGCTGCGGTCGCCGGAGCCCGTCCGCGGCGGCCTGATGTTGCTGGTCACGCTGGCCGGCCTGGGCGGAAACCTGGTGGCGGCCGTGCTCCTGTTTCGTGGACAGGAAACCAGCCTGAACATCCGCGGCGCCTTTCTGCACGTGGTCGGCGACATCCTGGGCTCGGCGGCCGCGCTGGTGGCTGCCGCCGGCATCTTGCTGTTCCACACCACCATCCTGGATCCCATCGCCAGCCTGATCGTCTCGGTGCTGATCCTCACCAGCGCCTGCTCGCTGCTGCGCCGCAGCGGTTCGCTACTGATGCTCTCGGTGCCGCCCCACATTGTGTTTGACGAGGTGGAAGGCGCGCTGCGCGCGATCCCGTTGGTCAGCCGCGTTCACGACCTGCATGTCTGGTCCGTCGGGGAAGGCACGGCGGCCCTCAGTTGCCACATCGTGGCCCAGGAGGCGGCGGACCGCTCGCTGCTGCTGGCCGCCGCCCACCACCTGCTCCGCCAGCGCTTCACCATCGCCCACTCCGTCATCCAGATCGAGTCGGAACTGGCCTGCTGCCCCGCCCAGGACTCCTGCTTCGTCCCCCGCGCCGACCGGTAGGGGCGGGCCTCGGACCGGCCCCTACATCCCTTAGGGTGTTTTCTGGTAAAGTGCCACACATCGAAGAGAGGTGAACTATGCGAAAGAGTTGGCTGCTTGTCTGTCTGGTGCTTTTCCTGGGCTCGCTGGCCGCAGCAGCGGAGGTGAGACTGGCGCGGCACCCCAGCTACCACGCCGGCAAGATCGCCTTCAGCTACCTGGGTGACATCTGGGTGGTGAACGAGGACGGGGCGAACCCGCGGAGAATCACCGATCACCGGGCGCGGGACGTCTACCCGCGCTTTTCCCCGGACGGCCAGTGGATCGCCTTCTCCTCCAACCGCCACGGCAACTACGACGTGTTCGTGGTGCTGAGCAAGGGCGGCACGCCCCGCCGGCTCACCTACCACAGCGGCAACGACCTGGTGGTGGGCTGGTCGCGCGACAGCCAGCGCGTCCTGTTCCAGGCGACGCGCGGCCACCTGTTCCCCGGCATCCCCAACCTGTACGAAGTGTCCATCGAAGGCGGCCTGGAGCAGCCGCTGCCCACCGACTGGGGCTACTGGGGCAGCTACTCCCCCGACGGCAAGCAGTTCGCCTTCAACCGCCACCCCATGGTGTGGTGGCGGAAGCACTATCGGGGCAGCTACGCCGCCGACCTGTGGGTGATGGAGGTGGCCTCGCGCTCCTTCCGCAAGCTCCTCGACGACGGCGCCCTGCACAACCGCTTCTGGCCCATGTGGGGCAACGGCGAAATCTTCTTCGTCGCCGATCGCCTGGCAAACGAGAAAAGCGTCAGGCCGGGCAGCGCCGAGGTGCTCAAGAGCGTCAACAACATCTGGAAGATTCCGGCGCGCGGCGGCCAGCCCGTCCAGGTCACCCGCCACAGCAGCGGCAACCTGTTCTGGCCTTCCATCTCGGCCGACGGCCGCGTGATCGTCTACGAGGAGAACTTCGGCCTGTGGAAGCTGGACACCGCCTCGGGGAAGACTACGGAGGTCAAGATCCAGATTGATTCCGACGAGAAGGAGAACACGGTGGAGACCATTGCCGTGAACAGCGAGGCGGACTGGTTCGACCTGTCGCCTTCCACCAAGCGGGCGGTGATTTCCACCCGCGGCGAGCTGTTCACCATCGCCACCGACCGCGGCGACATCACCCGCCTGGCCGAGTCGCAATCGCGCGAGACCTCGCCCCGCTGGTCGCCTGACGGCAAGACCATCGCCCTCCTCTCCGACCGTTCGGGCCGCGAGGAGGTCTGGCTGTGCGACCCGCTGGGCAAGAACCTGAAGCAGATCACCGACAGCGACACGGAGAAGGGGGCGCTGGTCTGGGCGCCCGATTCCAAGTCGCTGCTGTACAACTCCTCGGACAAGAAGCTGTATCGCTACACAGTCGAGGACGGCAAGACGGCGGTGGTGGCCTCCAGCGAGGTCAGCCGGATCACCTTCCCGCGGTTCTCCCCCGACGGGAAGTGGGTTTCCTACGCGAAGGCCGACCGCAACCTGCGGCCGCACGTCTACGTGGCGGCGGTGGCGGGCGGGCCGGAGCGCCACATCGCCGACGAGCGAGTGTTCAGCGAGCAGGCGGCCGTCTGGACCCCCGATGGCAGGTGGCTGCTCTATGTGGCCGGGACCATGCAGGGCGGCATCGCCACCGTCCGGCAGGCGGCTACCGAGCTGCACATCGTGTCGTTGCGCCAGCAGGAGAAGGACCCGGCGGAGCGCGACATTGACGACGAGCAGGCTGCGGCGGCAGCCGAAGCCGCCGAGCGGCAGCGGCGGCCGGGCGAAGGCCTGCGGCCTGCGGCGGAGGCCAAGCCGCCGGAGGTGAAAATCGACTGGGATGGCATCGAGCGGCGGGTGCGGGTGCTGGCCCGCTTCAGCGACATGATCTTCAGCCCCACGCCCTCCCCCGACAGCCGCTCGGTGGCCTTCGTGGTCACCAGCGAGGTCGAGGGCCGCCTGGCCCCGGCCATCTGGGTGGCTGCAGTGGATGGGCAGCGGCTGACACGCGTCTTCCAGACCCAGCCGCGCGCCGAGGACGAGGAGCCGCCCATGCCGGGCTTCTTCGGCGGGATCATGAGCGACCTGGCCTACTCCAAGGATGGCCGCACTCTGTTCCTGCGGGAAGGCCGCGGGATCTACGCGCTGGAAATGGGCGCAGCCGCCGGCGCCGCTGCTGCGCCCTCCCCGGCGGCCGCCCCCGGCGGACCGGCCCAGGCGGCGCCCGGCCGCGGCGAGCAGCGCCGCCGCCTCTCCTTTACCGCCCTGGTCGAGGTGGACCACCACGCCGAGCGCCGCCAGGTCTTCAACGAAAGCTGGCGCGTCATGAAGCACCGCTTCTACGACTCCAAGATGCACGGCATTGACTGGGCCAGGATGAAGGCGGTGTACGAGCCCCTGCTCGACTCGGTGGCCGACCAGGAGGAGATGCACAACGTCGTCAGCCAGATGATCGGGGAGCTGAACGCCTCGCACACAGGCATCAGCGCGGGCTTCGGCGCGGCCGCGGGAGCCAGGCCGTTGCAAACACGTTATCCAGGCTTTGAGCTGGCAGCCGATCCCTCCGGCTATTACAAGGTCTCACACGTCTACAGGAAGGGCCCCGCCGACCATGACTATGTGAGAATCCACCCCGGCGATTTCATCCTGGCGATTGATGACGAGGAGCTGAAGGCAGGCGACAACTACTGGCGCTACTACACCGCGGCGCCCGGCCGCAAGTTCAAGTTCCTGGTCAACTCCAAGCCGTCCAAAGACGCCGCCTGGGAAGTCCGCGTGCAGCCGGTGGGCGGCACGCAGTACGCGACGCTGCAGTACGAGAAGTGGGTGGAGGAACGCCGAGCCATGGTGGACAAGCTGGCTGCTGGCGAGATCGCCTACCTGCACATCCGCCAGATGAACGCCGAGTCGCTGCGCCGCTTCGAGCGCGAACTAGCCGAGAACCATCTGAAGAAGGCGCTGATCATTGACCAGCGCTTCAACCCCGGCGGCGGCATTGACCAGGAGTTGCTGCAGGTGCTGCAGCAGAAGCAATACCAGTACACGCGCTCGCGCGACTCGGTCGAGGTGACGCGCCCGCAGCGCGGTTTCTTCGGGCCGATGGTGGTGATGCAGAACGAGCGCTCCACCTCCGACGCCGAGGTCTTCCCGCAGGGCTTCAAGGACCTGAAGCTGGGCAAGGTGGTGGGCCTGCCCACCTATGGCGCGGTGATCGGCACCGGCTCCTACTCGCTGATGGACGGCTCCTCGATCCGCACGCCCGGCACCGGGCTGTGGACCGTGCGCGGCGAGAACCTGGAGAACTTCGGCGTGCAGCCGGACGTGCTGGTGGACAACACGCCGGAAGACTTCCTGAAGGGCCGCGACGCTCAACTGGAGAAGGCCATCGAGGTGCTTCGCGAGGAGCTGAAGAAGAAGCGCTGAGGGGCGGCTCAGCGCCGCCAGCGTCCCGAGGGACGGGCGACCTGAAGGTCGCCTTTACAGAAAGCGGTTGACTGTTCCGACAGTTTCGCGTACAAGGACAGCGAAGGTCTGGAAGCTGTCCTTAAAGTCTACAAGTTCATCATAAATCCATTGGGAGAAATCCAATGCAGCAACAGCGCTCTATGTATCGCGGCGCGATTGCCCTGCTCTTTGTCCTGTTCTTCCTGGCGGGGGTGTGCCCCAGCCCGGCCCAGGAGTCACGCGGCACCATCCTGGGGCGAGTGACGGACGCCACCGGCGGCGTCATTCCCAACGCCGAGGTGCGCGCGGTCAACGTGGCCACCCAGGCCACGGCGGTGGCCCGCACCAACGACGCGGGCAACTACGTGATTCCCTACCTGCTACCCGGGACCTACACCATCACCTTTGAAGCGCAGGGCTTCCGGAAGTCGCAGCGCGAGAACGTGCAGGTGCGGGTGAACGACTCGCTGGAGTTGAACGTGCAACTGCAGGTGGGCGCGGTTACCGAGGCCATCGAGGTGGTGGCCGAAACGCCGCTGCTGGAAACCGCCAACGCCTCGCTGGGCCAGGTAGTGGATCGGCGGCGCGTGTCGGAGTTGCCCATCCAGTCCGGGAACGCCTTCGAGCTGGTGCTGCTGGCCCCGGGCGTGATGAATGCCACCGACATGCGGCTGCGCAAGCCGGGGTGGAACAACGCGCCGTCGCAGATCATGACCGACGGAAACCCCCAGTATTCGAATGAGTTCACCATTGACGGCGTCGCCAATACCTTCTCCAGCGGCACGCAGCCGCGCGTGGCTTTCTCACCGCCGCAGTCCGCCATCAGTGAGTTCAAGGTGCAAACGTCCTCCTTCGACGCCAGCCTGGGCCATACGCCCGGCTCGGTCATCAACGTCAGCACCACGAGCGGGACCAACGCCTTGCACGGCGAACTGCACTACTGGCACGCGAACAGCGCGTTCGACGCCTACGACCTGTTCCAGAAAGCAGCCAAACAGAAGAAGCCGGTGTACCAGGACAACCGCTACGGCTTCTCGCTGGGCGGCCCGGTCTACATCCCCAAGACTTACAACGGCCGAAACAAGACGTTCTGGTTTTACGCCTGGGAGGCCAACAAGTGGGGCGTGCCGGGCACCTTTACGGGAACGGTGCCTACGGAGGCGCAGCGCAACGGCGACTTCTCACGGTTGCTGGCGCAGGGCAGCGCCTACCAGATTTACGACCCGGCTACCATCCGCGACGCCGGCGGGGGCCGCTTCAGCCGCGACCCGTTCGCCGGCAACATCATCCCGCCAGTGCGCCTGGACCCGGTGGCCAAGAACATGCTGAAGTACTGGGCGCCGCCCAACCAGGCGGGTACCAGCGACGGGCGCAACAACTACACCACCCCCACCAAAGCGTTCGAGGATTACTTCGTGCACTTGGCGCGGATGGATCACAACTTCAGCGAGAAGCACCGCGCCTTCCTGCGCCTGCATTACGACTGGTGGGAGGAAGACAAGGACGACCAGTTTAACAACCTGGCCACCGGGATTGTTCTGCACCGCATCAACCGCGGCCTGGCGCTGGATGACGTGCTGGTGCTCACACCCACTTCCATCCTGAACCTGCGCTACGGCCTCACCCAGCAGGAGTTCCCGGAGTGGCGGCGCAGCCGCGGCTTCGACTTGGCCAGCCTGGGCTTCTCCCCCAGGCTGACGGCGCTGGTTGACCAGCGCTTTGCCACTTTCCCCCGAGTGGATGTAGGCGCCTATTCCGGCTTCGCCAACTGGGAGTCGGGCGACGGCAGCAACACCAGCATGGTCCATAGCTTCAACGCGAACCTCTCTGTGCTGAAGGGGAACCACAACCTGCGCTACGGCGCCGAGTTCCGTCTCTACCGCGAGTTCGGCAACCGCTTCCAGTACGATGTTGCTCCCTACCTCTCCTTCGACACCACGTGGACCCGCGGGCCATTCAACAACTCCCCCGGGTCTTCCATCGGCCAGGACCTGGCGGCCCTGCTGCTGGGACGGCCCGGGGGCGAGATGCGCCGCAGCGCCAGCTATGCCGAGCAGGAGAGCTTCTGGGCCTTCTACATCCAGGACGACTGGAAGGTGACGCCCAAGCTGACCGTCAACGTCGGCCTGCGCTACGAGTACGAAACGCCGCTCACCGAGCGTTACGACCGCGCGGTGAAGGGCTTTGCTTACGGCGTTTCCAACCCCATCGAAGCGCAGGCCCGCGCCAACTACGCCAAGAGCCCGATTGCTGAACTGCCGGTAGACGCCTTCCGCACGCTAGGCGGACTCACGTTCGCCGGCGGCGCCAGCGGGCGTTCCTTCTGGCAGGGTGAGAAGAATAACTTCATGCCGCGCCTGGGCATCGCTTACCAGATCACGCCCAAGACCATCCTCCGCACTGGCTACGGGATGTTCTTCGAGACCATCGGCTCCAACCGCAGCTCTTCGATCCAGACTGGCTTCACCCAGCGCACCCCGGTGACCATCACCCAGAACAACGGCCTGACCTTCATCGGCTCCACCGCCGACCCGTTTCCCTTCGGCCTGCAGGAACCGCTGGGCGCCAAGGGAGGCCTGGCGACAGCGCTGGGACAGAGCCTGAGCTTCTACCCGCTGCAGCGCCTCCAGCCCTACGCGCAACGGTGGTCATTCGGAATCCAGCGGCAGTTCCCGGGCGAGGTGGTGGTGGATGTGGCTTGGGTGGGCAACCGAGGTACGCGGCTGGCGGTCAGCCGCGAGATCAACCCGGGACCGCGCCAGTATCTCAGCCGCTCCCCGGAACGCGACGACACCACCATCAACTTCCTGACCCAGCAGGTGACCAGCCCATTCTTCGGGCTCGATCCGAATTACACCAGCGTGACGATGTCGCGCGCCAACCTGCTCCGCCCCTATCCCCACTTCAGCAGCATCACCCGGACGGATCCAATTGGCTACTCCTGGTACCACTCGCTGCAGGTGCGGGGCGAGAAGCGGTTCGCGCGCGGCTATACGCTGCAGGCGGCTTACACCTTCTCCAAGCTGATGGAGGCGATCGAGTTCCTGAACGAGAGCGACCCGATGCCCTACGAGGTGGTCAGCAGCTTCGACCGGCCCCACCGGCTGGCCGCCAGCGGCATCTTCGAGTTGCCCTTTGGCAAGGGACGCCGCTTCGCTTCCACCGTGCCCGGCTGGGCCAACCAGGTGATCGGCGGCTGGCAGCTCAGCATCCTGGTGCAGCGGCAGGCGGGAGCCCCGCTGGGCTTCGGCAACGCCATCTTCCGCGGCAACATCAAGGACATCCCGCTGCCCAAGGACCAGCGCTCGCTTGACCGCTGGTTCAACATAGACGCCGGCTTCGAGCGCGATTCCCGCAAGCAACTGGCCTCGAACCTCCGCACCTTCCCGCTGCGCTTCAGCGGCATCCGCGGCGACGGGCAGGCGCGCTGGGACATCTCGGCGATCAAGTACTTCCCGATCCGCGAGCGCTTCAAGCTGCAGTTCCGGGCCGAGTGCTACAACGCCTGGAACCACCCTAACTTCGCCAGCCCCAACCCGAACACCACGCCCACCAGCTCTGCCTTTGGCACGATTCGCACAACGGTGCGCTACCCGCGCCAGTTCCAACTGGCCCTCAAGCTGACGTTCTGAAAGACCACAAAGACGCCGGAACATGAGCAGCTCAATGTTCCGGCGTCTTTGCCAGCCCCGCTCATCCCTGGCTTGGAAACGCCGGCAAGATGCCCAATGTCACCTACTCTAGCTGGCGAAACCCCGTAGTCCTGTCATTCCGAGCGGAGCGATCCCGCA
>CAYVGN010000130.1:4662-7845 GCA_964451215.1 uncultured Acidobacteriota bacterium | reverse complement strand
TTCCAGGGCGTGTTGACGGGCGCGGCCATCGTCTTCTTCACCTACATCGGCTTCGACTCGGTCTCCACCGCCGCCGAGGAATGCCGCAATCCCCGGCGCGACGTTCCCTTCGGCATCATCGTCTCGCTCATCATCTGCACGCTGCTCTACGTCTCGGTGGCGGTGGTGCTGACGGGCATGCAGCACTGGAGCCGGTTGAACAACGAGGCTCCGGTGGCCAACGCCCTGCGCGAGTTGGGCGCTAACCTGTGGGTGCAGCGGGCCATCGTGGTGGGCGCGCTGATGGGCATGGTCTCTTCCATCCTGGTGTTCCAGTTGGGACAGGCGCGGGTGTGGTTCGCCATGTCGCGGGACCGGCTGTTCCCGGCCATGTTCAGCCGCGTCCATCCCCGCTACCAGACGCCTTACGTCAGCACCTGGGTGGCGGGCCTGGTGGTGG
Organism: uncultured Acidobacteriota bacterium; assembly: GCA_964451215.1. GTDB lineage: Bacteria > Acidobacteriota > Terriglobia > JAJPHL01 > JAPKYU01 > CAYVGN01. Next base: position 7,406 of record CAYVGN010000130.1, on the reverse strand, counting down.
GCCTGCTGGCCGGCGTCTGGGGGATCGGCGACTCGGCCGACCTGGCCAACATCGGCACTCTGTTCGCCTTCACCCTGGTTTCGGCCGGGGTCATGGTGCTGCGGCGCACCCAACCCCACCGCCCCCGCGCCTTCCGCGTACCCTTCGGCAACGCCCTGCCAACGCTCTCGATGCTGTGCTGCGTGATCCTGATGCTGAGCCTGCCGCTGATAACCTGGCTCCGTTTCCTGGTCTGGCTGGCTCTCGGCCTGATCATCTATTTCACTTACAGCCGCAAGCGCAGTGAATTGGCTCTGCTAAACAGGTGATGGGTGCCTGTCTGTCTTATGTGAGAACGCCGAGACACTCGTCCGGCGCGGTGTGAGGGATGGTAGGATCGCAAGGCGACGATTGGGAATTCAACGAGGAGTTGGCGAATGAAGCAGGTGTGCCGAGTCGCGACCCCAAGACCGACGAAGCCAAACGAGAGGTGTCGCAGTTACTGGCGTCGAACCGGCAAAGCGTTTTCTATGTGAAACAGCTCCAGGTGAAATTCGAGTCGCGTTTCTATCACTGGATAACTGCGAGGGCGGTGAAAGAGCTGGTGCTGGAGGGAAGTGTGGGAGCGGAGGACGTTCCGCTCAAGGTGGGAGGCAGAGCACGGTTCATTTTTGCCAGAGGGCATAGGTATCGCAGCAGGCAAGTGGAGCGGGCCGTTGCCATCATCAATAGATACTCGGAGCCGCTCATGGCGAGAGCCTGCGGTGATCACGCAGAGCAGTTGTTCCTAACGGCCTTGGCCGAATATGGGTTTCTGTGTACTGGACGGAATACGAGGGAAGTCTGGGCGATCGACAACGAAGGGCAGAGGGAGCTTAGGAAAGCGTGGACAGCGAGCGGCCACACACTCGATTTCATAGTGGAGAGGGATGGAGTCTCCTACGGGGCAGAAGTGAAGAACACCTGGGATTACATCGAGCGGGATGAACTGGAGACGAAGCTGACGATGTGCGGCAGTCTCGAACTGAGGCCGCTTTTTATCATGAGACATTCGCCAAAGACGTATAACTATCTTGTGGAGCAGGGCGGTGGTTACGCCATGATCTTCGTCGCGCACATTTACCCCTACCTGGCGGGGGAGTTGGTACGTGAGATCCGGGAAACGTTCGGGATGCCGTGCGACAGCCCAAGGAGGATCCCGGACTCCATACTTCAGCGCTTTGATCGGTGGCATCGGAAGCGGAGGTTACGGGAATCGGGCGGGGAATTCACGGTGGGTGGGAGGTAAGCGATTGAAACAGAAGGGTCGGTGGGTTTCCCCTATGAATACGAGATTAGCTGGTGGGCTTATCTGCCGACGGCAAAGTCCCACATGTGGAGGTTGAGGTCGTTGCCCAGGAACTCCACCACCGCGTATTGGCCGGGAGGGAGCGGCTGGCTGGGCACCAGGCGGAAGAGGTCGCGGCCCAGTGGTTCCTGCTTCAACTCGATGTAGTCGCCGGAGTGGCGGGGATTGCGGCCGAACAGGTTGGTGAGGATCGCGTCCACCTGGCGCTTGTTGCCCTTGGGTTTCAGTCGCGCCAGGGCGTAGCGGGAGTCGGGGCGGGCGCGGCCGTTGGCATACAGCGCCGTTGGCGAAGCCTCCAGGCGGACTTGGGCGTGGGCCCCCGGGATCTCCACCAAGCTGCGGTTCTTCAGCAGCGGGACGGGGAGCAGGACGTTGGTGGCCAGGCGGCCCTTGTCAATGCGCGCCGACGCCTCCTGCCGGGGCAGGGCCACCACCCGGCCGTTCTCTATCACGAACACCCCGTCCTGGTCGGGCAGCCGCAGGCCGGGCGCGATTTCCGGCCCATCGTTCTCCTGCTCGAGGGCCTGGTCGGCGGCCACCGCCTCCTGCACTCTCTGGAGCGCCTCGTCCTTGGCCTTGCTCTTGGCCTCCTCCGTCGCCTTCCAGTCCACCAAAGCCGCCGGCACTTCCTCCCACTCGTTGCGCTCCAGGCTGAAATAGCGCACCCGGTCACCCCGGCGCTCGTAGCTGCGCACCAACTGGTAGCTGCCGTCCTTCATCACCAGCTTCTGCCCGGCCGCCAGGGCGGCTCCACAAAGCGCCAGTGTCAGGAACAAGGGGAGAAGACTTCGCATACAGAAGAAACCTGCCGGCGCCGGCAGGCCGTCCTCACAATAGAGATGCAGCCGACAAGGGCCGGGTTCCGCTATTATCGTTCCGCCTCTTGCGTTCAATGTGGAGCGCTGTCGAGGTTGAAGCATTGGACCTTGAACGCTGAACGGAATGACCGACCTGGAACAGTTCATCGTCTCACTGCCGAAGGCGGAAGTCCACGTGCACCTGGAAGGGGCCGTGGATATGGACGCGCTCTCGGAACTGGCCCAGCGTCATGGGCAGCCGCCTCCGCCACCGAACCTCTACCGCTATGCCGGCTTCGGCAGTTTCCTGAAGGCCTTCAAGACGGTCTGTGATTACCTCTGCACCCCCGAGGACTATGAACTGATCACCTACCGGCTGCTGGGCCGCCTCGCGGCGGCCGGTGTGCGCTATGCCGAGATCTACGTGGCGGCCGGAGTGTTGCTCTGGCAGAACAAGCCGCTGGAAGAGTTGTTCGAAGGCATGGAGGCCGGCTACCGGCGGGCGCGGGAGAAGCACGGCGTCGAAGTGCGCTGGATCTTTGACGCTACCCGGCAGTTTGGGCCGGAGGCGGCCCTGGAAATGACCCGGCGGGCGGTGCGGTTGCGCCAGCGCGGCGTCA
>CAYVGN010000130.1:0-4652 GCA_964451215.1 uncultured Acidobacteriota bacterium | reverse complement strand
GGCCTTGGCGGCGACGAGAGCCGGGCGGCTCCGGAACTGTTTCGCCAGGTCTACACCTGCGCGCGCGCCGAGGGGTTGCGGCTCACCGCTCATGCCGGGGAAACGGCGGGGCCGGAGTCGGTTTGGGGGGCGCTGCGGGCGCTGGGCGCCGAGCGCATCGCCCACGGCCTCTCCGCCGCCGCTGACCCGAACCTGATCGCCTACCTGGCCCAGAAACAGGTGCCTGTGGACGTCTGCCTGTCGAGCAACCTGCGCACCGGCGCCCTGCCGTCGCTGGAGTGCCACCCCCTCCGCCGCTTCTTTGACGCCGGTGTGCTGGTCTCGCTCTCCACCGACGACCCCGCCATGTTTGAAACCGACCTGGTTCGCGAGTACGTCCTGGCTCACCAGGTGCTTGGATTCAGCCGCGAAGAACTACGGCGGCTGACCTACAACTCCTTCCGCGCTGCTTTCGCCTGCCCGGCGCAGACCTGGCAGGATGCCGCAAACCCTGCCCGCCTCTGATTCCCAGGTCCTCGCTGCGCCCCGAGTGACACGGCCGCGCGTTTCTTGATCGTGCTGTTTAGGTAAGAGTCGCGACTCCGGGTACGGGGCGGCGTGGTGGCGTAGTATACTTCGCCAAACCTAGCGGGAACCGCCGGCCCGGGTTCGCGGCTCGAAACGAGCGCGACGCGCTGCCCGGGAGATCCTGGCTGGCAGCAGGGCCGCGCGGTCCCGGGCAAGGAGTTCACTTGTGAAACGTCTCAGCAGCTTGTTCTGGTTCGCCGTTGCAGCCTGCCTCGCCATGGCTCCCGCCCTGGGGCAGGAAAAGGCGGAGAAGAGCACGGTGAGCGGCTCCTGGAAGTGCACGGCCAAAGCGGAGGGACGGCCGCCCAGCGAGTTCCGGCTCGACCTGGTGCAGAAGGGCACCCAGGTGAGCGGCAGGGCCTCGCGCTCCGACGGCAGCACCGACATCCGCAGCGGTAGCTTCGAGGAGGGGAAGCTGAAGTTGCAGGTCGAAGCGGACGGCGGTGACTACAACCTGGAGGCCACGCTCTCGGGCGACAAGCTGACTGGCACGGTGACGCACACCAACGGCCTGAAGGCGCAGTGGGAGGGCGTGCGGGAAAGCGCCGCCTCAGCCGCTTCGAACCCCATCCTGGGCACCTGGAGAATCCGCACTCAGCGCAGCGACGGCAGCGTCGCTGAATACGCGCTGGACTTCAAGGAAGAGGGCAGGGAACTTCAGGGTACCATCACGCTCCCCGACGGGCAGACAGTGCGGATGACCAAGGCCAGCTTCGCCGATAACGTGCTGAAATTCACCGTGGCGACGGACGAGGGCAACTACGAGGCGGAGGCCAAGCTGGAGAACGGCAAGTTGAGCGGCAGCTACACGGCCCCGACCGGAAGAAAGGGCGCTTGGGAAGCCACCAGGCAGTAGGCAGTCGGCAGTTGGGCTGCGTCGGGCGGTTCAGCCTTTGACGGAGATGCTGCTGAAGTTGACGACGGTGGTCGCCGGCCCGGGGACGCCGAAGGTGGTGGCCGGGACGAACTGGGTGAAGATCAGGATGCGCCGCAGCTTGGGCGCTTCGGCCGGGTCGTACCAGCCGTTCAGCACCCGGTAATCCACGATGCGGCCTTCCTCGTTGATGCGCACTACCAGGAACAGGCCCTGATCGCCGGTATTGAAGTCCAGCGGCGCCGTCTCCCTCAGTCGCGGCTTGGTGCTGATCTGCAACGGCACGTCGTCATTCAACGCGGGCGTGGGGATGGCAAAGATGTGGATCAGGATGCCGAACAAGAAGATGGCAGTAAACAGCCCGGTGATGGCTGGCACGGCCACCGGCTCCATGACGTTCCCCAGGCGGACGCGCAGCCGCTCCAGGAAATTCGAATGCGTTTCCTGAGAGAGGCGCACCCGCAACGCCAGAGCCAGGTCGGCAGGAGCGGCCACCCGGCCGTGGGAGCGCAGCAGGGAGCGCAGGCGCCCGATCTGCGCCAGCTCGGCCGCGCAGGCGTCGCACTCCTTCAGGTGCTCGCGCAACCGCTCGGCCCGACGCCCTCTCACGGCGCCGTCAGCCTCAGCAGAGACATCCAGGCGAAAATCACGGCATTTCATGGCAGACACTCGCTTCGGGAGAGACCGACCTGGCTGGCATCTCCCGGCAACGTTCTTCCAGACAGCCAGCTTCGAGGTAACGGGCCAGCTTGGGGCGCAGAGCTTCCCGCCCGCGGGCCAGGCGCGATTTCACCGTCCCCACACGCACCTCGAGCACTTCAGCAATCTCCTCGTAGCTGAGGTCCTCGATGTCCCGCAGGATCACTACCGTGCGGAAAGCCGGCGGGAGTTCGGCCACAGCGCGCTCAACCGCAGCGCGCAGCTCCGCCCGGGCAGCGCCCTCATAGGGGGACTCGCCCTGATCCAATAGGGTTTGGCTCAGCGTGCCCTCCTCGCCCTCCTCGTCGTTCCACGCCAGCGCCGCGTGGATCGAAAGCTCTTTCCGCCGGTGGCGCGACCACCACCGGCGGTGGTTGGAGGCTTCATTTACCGCAATGCGGTAAACCCAGGTCTTCAGCGAACACTTCCCCCTGAACTGCCGGATGCCACGAAACACCTTGAGGAAAACCTCCTGTGTGGTATCCGGCGCATCGTTGGGGTCCTCCAGGAGTTGGTAGACCAAGTTGTAGACGGAGGCCTGATAGCGTGTTACCAGCCCGCTGAAGGCTGCCTCAGAGCCTCCGCGCAGACCGGCAAGCAACCCGGCTTCGCCGGCATGCACCCACGCGCTGGCCAGTTCTGCCAATGAACTGTCTCCCGTCCTGAAAGCCGAGAGGCTGATTTCACTCTAGCAATTCCGACGGGACAAGGCAACAACGGCCCGACCAGCCTACCAGCCTCCCTACTTATAGACTGCGCCCGAGGGCAGAAGGTTCCCGCAAAGCAGCGCCCAGGCTTCAGGCCGCAGGCTGAGGCAACCGCCAAGCCCTGAAGGTGCAGCCGGGGGCTTAGACTCGGATCCCACTCTACGTTGATAGCAAGGGAGTTAGGGGCGACGCCCTTTGCCCACAAGGCAAGCGTCGCCTGCCCGGGTAGGGCCAGGTTGAGTACCTGGAGGTGCCCTGCGCGGCACAAATCCGGGCTCGGCGCAGAGCCAAATCAGCCGGTCACGGTACTAGGAGGTGCTGACGCCCGGCTCGGGACTGGAAACCACCGAGCGGTTCCTCCCCGTGCGCTTGGCGGTGTAGAGGGCCTGGTCGGCCGAATGCAGCAGGTCTTCGAATGGCCCCTTGCTCACCAGCTCCGTGCCCGAGATGCCGATGCTGGCGGTGACGTTGGCGGTTTCGTGGCCCAGGGTCATCGGCTGGCGCTCAATTGCCACGCGGATGCGCTCGCCCAGTATCTGAGCGGTGCGCAGGTCGGTGCTGGGCGTCACCAGCACGAACTCCTCGCCCCCGTATCGCGCCAGCACGTCGGCCCGGCGGGTGTTGGCCTTCAGCCGCTCGGCGATGGTCTTCAGCACGTGGTCGCCGAAGATGTGCCCGTGGCGGTCGTTGATCGCTTTGAAGTGATCGACATCCAGCATCAGGCAGCTCAGCGGCAGCCCGTAGCGGCGCGCTTCCTCGTAGAAGTGCTGGGCGAAGGCGAAGAAGTGGTGGCGGTTGTACAGCCCGGTCACGTGGTCGGTGATGGCCAACTGCTCCATCCGGGCGTAGGCGTCCTCCAGCTCCCGCTGCTTTTTCTCCAGCTCGATGTTGAGCTTGGTGATCTCGCCGAGCAGTTCCAGGTCGGGGGTCTTGTCGCGCCCGATGCCGGCCACCAGTTCCAGCTCGTCCAGGTGCACGCGGTACAGGGCGTAGTGCACCGGGTGGATCCTGCCGTCCGGTGTGTAATGGTAGAGTTCGACGTGACGGGAACCGGATTCCAAATGGGACAGGGCCTCGCGCCCCTGGGGGGAAGAGGAGGCGTCCACCAGCGAGAAGAAATCCACTCCGCTAGGCTCGGCGTCCCCCAGGAACATGGTCCGGAAGGCCTTGTTGGCGAAGATCAGGCGGTTCTGGGTGTCCAGAACCACCAGGTAGTCTGACGCGGCATTCAGAAAGGCCATCGTCAACGCTTCGGGTGATAGCATGAATTCCCTCCGTCGGTCGCCCGGCCTGCTCCCTCCGCTCCCAGGTGGGGCGCTTGCCCGCGGATGAGCGGGCCCAGACCTTGCGGATGAGCTGCTCTTCTGTTCCAGACTTATACAGCGGGCCGCCCTCCGCTGGCAAGCTGCAGGAACGCGCCGCGTCCGCTCCTCCTCCTTGGTCCCGGAAGCGCAGGCGGTGAGGCGCGCAGGTCGCAGGAAGTGGACACTCAGGGGCGCAGGCGTCTCGCCTGCATGAAGCGCAGGCGATGAGGTGCGCAGGTCGCAGGAGGGGGCAAGTCAGGGGCCCGGAGCCCGTCTCTGCGCTTGAATTGCCGCCGCCTGGTGCGGTTACATGGACGCATGAAGATCATCTGGCATGTGTCTGCACTTCTACCGGTGCTGCTTGCGTTGCTGCTGCTGGCGGCGCGGCCGGCGGCCGGCCGGAAAGCCGCCAAGGGCGAATCCCTCGTTTACATCGGCACTTACACCGGCGGCGAGAAGAGCAAGGGGATTTACGCGTGGCGCTTCCATGCCAGCACGGGC
>CAYVGN010000129.1:4352-7887 GCA_964451215.1 uncultured Acidobacteriota bacterium | reverse complement strand
CCAGGCCGAGTCCCACCCGGAAGGGGGCTCCCTGTTCCGGCTGGAACTGCCGCTGAGCCTGGCCGAGGCGGGCGCTGCGCCCCGGGCGCGCCCGCCCAGCGAGCCCCTGGCCCAAGCCCGCGCCGCTACCCCTTGACCCATGGCTCACCTGCTGGTCGTTGACGATCAAAAGTCCATGTGCGAGATGCTGGACATCGCCTTGCGTAAGCAGGGCCACCGCGTGGAGACGGCCCCCTCGGTGGAGCTGGCGCGCAAGGCGCTGCAGTCCAAGGTATACGAGGTCATCATCACCGATATCCGGCTGCCCGACGGCAGCGGCCTGGACGTGCTGCAACAGGCTCGCGAACAGTACGAGGACTACTCCCTGGTGATCCTGATGACGGCCTATGCCTCGCTGGACTCGGCAGTGCGCGCGCTGAACCTGGGCGCCTTCCGCTACATCATCAAGACACCCAACCTGGTGGACGAACTGCAGGTGACGGTCGAGCAGGCCGTGGAACAGCACGCCCTGCGCCAGGAGAACCGGGCCTACAAGCGGGAGTTGCGCAAGGGACTGGAGAACCTGCTGGGCGAGAGCCCCAAGATGAAGGCGGTGAAGGAGCTGATCGCCACCGTCGCCCCCACCCACAGCACGGTGCTGATCTGCGGCGAGAGCGGCACCGGAAAGGAGCTGGTGGCGCGGGCCCTGCACCAGGCCAGCCCGCGCCGCGACCGCCCCTTTGTTTCCGTCAACTGCGGCGCTTTCCCCGAGACGCTACTGGAAAGCGAACTGTTCGGCTACATCAAGGGGGCCTTTACCGGGGCCAGCAGCAACCGCAAGGGGCTGATCGAGTACGCCGACAGCGGGACGCTGTTCCTGGACGAGATCGCCGACATGAGCGTGCCCATGCAGGCCAAGCTGCTGCGGGTCTTGCAGGAGCGCAAGGTGCGCCCGGTGGGGGCCACCGAAGAGGTGCCGGTGGACGTGCGCCTGATCGCCGCCACCAACAAGGACCTGCAGCAACTGGTGCGGGAGAACCGCTTCCGCGAGGACCTCTACTACCGCATCAGCGTCATCCCCGTCCACCTGCCGCCGCTGCGGGAGAGGCGCGAGGACATCCAGCGGCTGGCTCTCCACTTCTTGCAGAAGTTCGCCGCGGCCATGAACAAGCCGATCTACAAGATCGAGGACCAGGCCATGCGCCGCCTGGAACAGCACGAGTGGCCGGGCAACGTGCGCGAGCTGGAGAACGCCATCGAGCGGGCGGTGGCGCTGGCCAAGGACGACGAGATCACCGTCTCCATGCTGGTGGGGCGCGACTCGGCCCCGCCGCTGATCCCCGAGGGCGGCCTGGATCTGGAGCGGCAAGTCGCCGAACTGGAGCGCCGCTACCTGGAAGCAGCCTTGCAGCAGGCCGGTGGCGTGCGCACGCGCGCCGCCCAACTGCTTCACATGAGCTACCGTTCCTTCCGCCACTACGCCAAGAAGTACAGTTTGTAGGTAGTAGGCTGTAGGTGGCAGGTGCACCCCGGAGTTTGCCGTCCGGCGGCCTCTTCCCAAACCGACGACCTGGAACGTGCACCCCGCTCTTAACGGAGCCAGTCGCCGACAGCCTGTTCCAGGTCGCGGTAGTTCATCCGGTACACGCCACTCAGGGCGGCCTCCACGGAGCCACCGCCTGCCAGGCGCTCGAGCAGGCGGACCATGTCGGGGAGGCCGTGGCGGGCCACCAGGAATTCGGCCGCGGCCAGCGACTGGGCGTAGGCCAGCCAAGCCAGGCCCGGGCCCAGGCCCAGGAACGGCTTCTCCAGCATCGGCCAGGGGAGGAGCTTGCCCGCCCGCCAGAGTTCGACCAGGCGGCGCTCGCCCCCAGCGCTGTTGCCCTGGAGCAACTGCGCCAGCCCTTCGTTCAACCACACCGGACAGCGCGCTCCCGCCCTGGCCCAGAGGAAGGAATGGACCAGTTCGTGGCGCAGCACGGCCGACAGTTCGGGCGTGACCGACGAGAGGCCGTCCACCGGGACGCGCACCCGGCCGTCGTTCACGGCACCGGCCCACGACGGCACCCGCGTCACGTCGCGGAAGGCCTGCTCGGTGTAAAGGATCACGGCGATCGGTTCGCGCAGCCAGGCGCCCAGTTGCCTTTCCAGGTCGCTGTAGTGGCGTTCCAGCACATCCAGGATCGCGCGCCGGAAGTCGGGGGGCACCTGGCGGCCCTCGAAACGCAGGGTGAAGTGGTTGCTGGAAGCCTGTTCGTGGCGCACCTCGGCCGCCGTTTCCCGCAGCGCGCGCTCCAGCATGCCTTCCAGGCCGGAGTCGGGGGCCAGCGACAGCGATCTCCGCCAGCAGCGGATGGCATCCCCGGTTCGGTCCGAGAAGTACTCGGCAAAGCCCAGGAACTTCCAGACGTCCGGGGAGTCGGGAGCGGCCAGGCTGGCGCGGTTGAGCCAGTCGCGGGCCAACTGGTACTGCTGCTTGTGCAACAGCAGGACGCCGTAGCTGAGGGCCAGTTGCGGGTCCTGGGGAAAGGCCGAGAGCGCCTTCTGCGCCAGGCTCATCGCCGAATCGCTCTTCCCGCGCTGCAATTCGTAATCAATGGCTGCCAGTAACAGCGCCGCCAACCGCTTGCGGGCCGCCTCCTGGGCGGGCGGCTGGCGCGCCGCGGCATCCAGGTAGTCGCGGTCCAGTTCCCCGTTGGGCAACAGCGGCGCCGGTCCGCGCTCCGGGGCCGGCGCCAGCGGCGGAAGGCCAGCATCCCGAGGCACCGGCCGGGCAGTGGAGGCCGCCGGCCCGGCTTCCTTCTCGATCCGGAGAACCAGGGAGCGAGGCAGGCTATAGGTCCCGTCCTCGGTCTCGTAGGTTACCCGTGCCCCTTCCTCGCGCACCACCGGAGCCAGGATCCGTTTTCCGTTTCTCAGGACAATGACATCGGCGGGCAACGCGCCGATCCCCGCCCAGGCAAACAGCACGCTGAGCGCTGCGGCCGCACAACGCCCTCCCCTTACTCCCGGGCCCCCTTGGGCGGCGCTAGAGTACGGGGAAGGAAGCATCCTGACATTCTACCTTTGCGCGCGCCAGCGGCAACCTGCCGCCTGTTTACCGGTTTGGCATTTGGCCGGCTTTGTGGTCAAATAGGGGGGCTCTGCCATGCGCCGGTTGGTTCTGTGGGCCTCTGTCTTCGCCGCTCTGCTGGCAGCCAGTTGCCAGGCGGGGGAGCCTGCGGCCCGCGAGGTGCTGGAGGCCATCCGCAAGGTGCGGCTGGATCCCGCCCGCCTCTATCGCGTTCACGACGCCACCATCTACCGCGAGGAGCTGCGCATCTACCTGATGGAAGGAACGCTGGCCTTCCTGCAGCCGGTGGGAGGCCGGGTTACCGGGGCGGTGTTTGTCGGCCAGGGCGAACTGCTGCTGATCCCGCCCGACCCGGTGGAGAAGCGCAACCTGGCCCGCTTCACCGGCGCTCCCGTCCTGACCGAGAAGTTCACCAGCGCCCTGTTCCGCTTCACCGACGACACCTTCGAGCGGCTCAACGAGTCCATCGCCAACCGCGAGAGC
>CAYVGN010000129.1:0-4342 GCA_964451215.1 uncultured Acidobacteriota bacterium | reverse complement strand
AGCCCATTGACGATCCCGAGTTACTGGAGAAGTGGAATCCGGTGGTGGGGAACCTGCACGGGCTGCACGAAATGCGCGTGCTGACCGACCTGCTGGCGGAAACGGCGGTGCCGTTTTTCGCCAGCCGCTTCAGCGGGGAACGCCTGGGGACCTTCGACATCTTGCTGGACTATCGGCAGGCCGAGCAACTGGTGGCGGGCCAGATCAACACCCGCAACGAGCGGCGTTACAACGACGTGTGGTGCTCCTTCGCGGTGCGCTCGCTGCGCAACCGCTCGCGGCAACCATACGTGGACCCACTCCAGCCGATGCAATACCGGATCGAGTCGCGCATCCTGCCGAGCCGCGTCATGCAGGTCACGGCCGAGGTGGATGTGCAGGTGGTGTCCAGCGGCGAGCGGGTGCTGCAGTTTGAGCTGTCGCGCTTCCTGAAGGTTTCCTCCGTGCAACTGGCGCGCAAGGGCGCGCCCCCGCTGGACCTGGAGTTTTTCCAGAACGCGTTGCTGGAAGAGCACGAGATCCGCCGCCGCGGTAACGACCAGGTAACGGTGATCCTGCCCTCCCCGACTGTGGCCGGGAAGACGTTCACCCTGCTGTTCCAGTACGAAGGGGAAGTGATCTCGGACGCCGGCAACGGCGTGCTGTTCGTGGGGGCGCGCGGGATCTGGTATCCCAACCGCGGCCTGCGCCCGGCCCTGTTCGACCTCACCTTTTACTGCCCCAAGCGACTCACGCTGGTGGCCACGGGAGACCGGACCGGGGAGAAAGAGGAAGGGGAGTGGCGGGTTTCCCGCTGGAAGTCGCGGGTCCCGTTGCGGGTGGCCGGATTCAACCTGGGCGAGTACGAGAAGGGCGAGAGCCGGGCGGCGGGGGTGCAGATTGAAGTTTACGCCAACCGGGCGCTGGAGCCGGCGCTGGAGCGCCAGAACCGCGTCCCCGTCTTCCTGGTCGAATCCCAGTTGCAGCGGCCGAGCCTCACCAGCCGTACCGCCCAGGGCCGCCAGAACCTGCCGGTCTTGCTGCCCATGCCTTCGGCCCCTCCCAACATGGCGCACATCGCCGGCGACATCGCCCGGGATGCCGGCGACAACATTGACTTCTTCACCCGCAGCTTCGGCACGCTGCCCTACGGTCGCGTGGCCATCTCCCCCATCCCGGGCAATTTCGGGCAGGGCTGGCCCGGCTTGGTGTATCTGTCCACGCTGGCCTTCTTTGTCCCCTACGATGTCCTCTACCATCCCGTCTCGCGGGCCACGGAGATCTTCTACCGCAGCGTGCTGCGCAGCCATGAACTGGCGCACCAGTGGTGGGGCAACGTGGTGATCCCCGCCACCTACCGGGACGAGTGGGTGGTGGAGTCGCTCTCCAACTACGCGGCGCTGATGCACCTGGAGACGCGGCGCGGCGGTGACCAGGAGATACGCCTGCTGCTGGACCGCTCGCGTCAGGAACTACTGCAGAAGGTGGAGGAGGAACCGGCCGACGCCGCCGGGCCGCCGGTGCTGGGCTACCGCCTCACCTCCTCCCGCTCCCCTCAGGGCGTGGACCTGGTGATGTACAAGAAGGGCACCTGGATCATCCACATGCTGCGGCAGTTGATGCGCGACCCGAAGGCCGGGTCCGACGCCGCCTTCTTCCGCTTCCTGCGCGCCGTGCGCGAGGCGGGCAGCAGCAAGCCGCTCACCACCGCCGAGTTCCGCCGCATCGCGGAGAAACACCTGGTGCCAGCCGCCAACATTGATGGCTCTGCCTCGCTGGAGTGGTTCTTCGACCAGTGGGTCTACGCCACCGGCATTCCCGAGGTCCGCGTCAAGACCTCCACTGAGTCGCACAGCGGCAAATCCTACGTCAGCGGCACGGTGACCCTGGAGGGGGTGGACGAGAACTTCTCGCTGCCGGTGCCCATTTACGGCCAGACGGTCCGCGGGCAGACCCTGGTGGGAATCGTCTCGGCGGTGGGGAAAGAGACCAAGTTCCGCTTCCCGGTGGTGGCTGCTCCGCAACGCGTCCTGGCCGACCCGCAGGGCACGCTGCTGGCCGTCATCCGCTAGGACCAGGCCGCTGGCGCCTGGTTCCGCGCCTCCGCAACCCAGATGCACCTGAGGCAGGTCAGGCGGCCGCTTCCACTTTGACCCAGCGCTGCTCGCGCACGCTCTTCACGATCGCTTCGCACAACTCGAGTTCCCGCAGGCCGTCAGCGAAGGTGGGGAAATTGACCGGCAGGTTCTTCTCCAGCCCGTCACTGGCGATGTAGGTGTAGATCTGCCGGATGGTCTGCTTGATGGCCGTGTCGAAGCCCTCGGTGTGCCCGCCAGGCAGGTCGGAGAAGTGGCGGACGGAGGGGTCGAGCAGCGATGGGTCCTTGATGATGATTTCGTTGTTGCCGTCGCGCCGCCCGATCCACAGCTCGTTGGGGTTCTCCGAATCCCACCCCAACGCCTTCTTGGTGCCGTAAACCTCGATGCGCAGGTAGTTCTTGCGGCCGGCCGCCACCTGGGAGACGGTAAAGCCGCCACGGGCCCGCCCCTGGAAGCGGAGCAGGACAGCGGCGTAGTCCTCGGTCTGGATGGGGATGGGCTGGTAGTCCTCGGGCGAGAGGATCTTGCCCGCGAAGCTCTCCAGGGGTTTCAGCGGCTTCTGCCGCACCGGGAAGAAGGTGGCGAAATCGGCGCACAGCTCGCTGACCGAGCAGCCGGTGATGAACTCGGCCAGGTCCAGCCAGTGCGAGCCGATGTCGCCCACCGCCCGCGTCTCCCCGCTCTGTTCCGGTTCCAGGCGCCAGTTGTAGTCGGTGGGGAAGAACAGCCAGTCCTGCAAGTAGACCCCGTTCACGATCATGACCTCGCCCAGCTCGCCGGACTGCACCAGGGCGCGGGCATGCTCGGTGAGCGGGTAGCCGCGGTTGTTGAAGTGAACGGCGCCGACACGCCTGGCTTCCGCCGCCAGCCGTATCAGGTCCTTCCCCTGGGCCGAGGTCATGGCCAGCGGCTTCTCGCACACCACGTGCTTGCCGGCTTCCAGGGCCTTCCTGGACGCCGGGTAATGCTGGTCGTTGGGCACGCAGACGTGCACCACGTCAATGTCCGGGTCCTTGAGCACCTCTTCGTAGTTGCCGGTGTAACGGGCCAGGCCGAGCTGGGCCGCCTTCTTGGCGGCCAACTCCGCATCAACCTCGGCCAACGCCACCACCTCCGCGAACCCCAGCCGCCGCACCGCTTCCACGTGCGCCGGCCCGATGAAACCCGCGCCAATGACCGCTGTGCGAAGTTTGCGCATGTCTCGAAGCCTCCTCAGTTCAATTCGAGCCCCGATTCTAAACCACAAGCACGCAACAAGGCTTCAGGCTTTCGTCTTGCCGCGGCAGGGAAGAATTCTGGAGCGCGAAGTCCGAAGCCGGAAGCCTTACTTAATGCGGAGCAATTCCACCTCAAAGATCAGGGTGGCGTTAGGCGGGATCACACCCGGATAGCCGCGTTCTCCGTAGGCCAGGTCCCCCGGGATGGTCAGCTTCCGTTTGCCTCCCACTTTCATCGTCGAGACGCCCTCGTCCCACCCTTTGATCACCTGCCCCTTGCCAAGGGTGAACTCAAACGGTCGGCCGCGGTCGCGGGAGCTGTCGAATTTCTTGCCGTTGGTGAGCCAGCCGGAGTAGTGGACCACGACCGTGTCGCCGGTCTTGGGGGTTGGCCCCGTGCCTTCCACAATCTCTTCGTATAGCAAACCAGAGGGAGTAGTCACTTTTTGTCTCTCCTTGGCTGCGGCCGCCTTCTTGGCGGACGGGGCCTTCTTCCCAGCGGTTTTCGCGCTTTGGGGCTTTTTCTCCGCGCCCGCCTTACTTTCCTGGGCAGCGAGCAGGACGCAGGGGACCAACCAGAGCAATGCCAGCGTCAACAGCGTTCGCTTCAAGAGGTCCTCCACGATCCAAGAATGTTCCGCATTCGGCCGGCCAGGTTCCCGCAACCGCCAACAGGCGTGCCGGCCAACAGGATCAGGGGCAGGTTAGCACGAAAACGCGGCCGGGACCGGGAAGATATTACTCAGAGCACTCAATAGGTGACAGGTGTCCGAAGACAACACAAGTGAATTCGTGTAGGGCAGCACGAGCTTGGGTCAGGGCACGGCCCTTTCAACCGTCGTGTATTTGCCGCTCTGAGTAATATCTTCTCTGGGCTTGGTGGATGAAGCGGCGGGTCTATCCCGCCACCGCTGCTGAAGGCGCACGACGTGGCAGTCGAAAGGCGCAGCTACATTCCCGGTTCGGCGATTATTGCGCCGGACACGACACTGGTACCGTGACCGCCTGGTTTCTACCCGATGAGGCCCTCTATCCGTCTGTGCGCGT
>CAYVGN010000128.1:346-7904 GCA_964451215.1 uncultured Acidobacteriota bacterium | reverse complement strand
CGATCCAGGACCGCTCAGGTCTATCGTTAGATCGGCGGAGTGGTGCGCTTGAGCGTCGTCTTGGTCGTGGGCGGAGTGGTCCGCTTGGGCGTCGTCTTGGTCGTGGGCGGAGTGGTCCGCTTGGGCGTCGTCTTGGTCGGCGGTGTGGTGCGCTTGGGCGTCCGCGCCGCGGCCAAGTGGTGGGTTCGGCCAAACATGCCTGGTGAGTTTTGCGCTTCCATTCAGCTCCTCCGATAAGCTGGTCCCTGCCCCGCCTTGCTTGATCCCTGTCCCTCTCTCCCAGGACACTCGGTTCCGAGGCAGGGTTCAGCGTCAATTGTGCCAACTTGTTAGGGTTGCCCTTCTGTTTTCGCCATCCAGATATTCCCGATTCGTTCTCCCACGACGAACAGAATCTTGTCGCGGGCGACAGAAAGCTCGAATTGGTTCAGTCCTACGTTCATCATCGTGAGCCGCGAGTGGTGAAAATGGCGAAGGGAGAAGGCTCCACCGCTTGGCCGCTTCCCCTGCGGTTCCAGGCGCTGCGCCCAGATGCAGCGGAACCCGTCGCGGAGCGAAGTGAAATAGAGAACTGTCCCATCGGGTGACCAGCGCGGTTTGTCGTCCTCGGACTCCCCGCTGGTGACTGCTATCCAGTCCTGCTCGGGCGTCGCCGTTCCCGGCCGAAAGGGGGCGACGAACACCCGCGTGCGGTCGGGGCGGATCCGGCACTGAAATGCTATCCAGCGGTCATCCGGGGACAAACGAGCAGAGTAAAGGCCATACTGCGGGTGGCTCAGCAGCGTTTGCTTCTGACCGGTACGCAGAGTGAGCTGTTGAATCCGGCTGGGCCTTCCCCCCTGGTACAAGAGCAAGGAGCCGTCTGAGGACCAGCTTCGCGGAGCGCCGCAATCGTCACATACTTTCTCCAGCTCACCTCCGCTGCTGGGCAGGACGAAGAGCATGCTCTTGCCCCCCTCCACGCTGCCAAAAGCCACCCGAGAACCGTCGGCGGTAATAATCGGGAACCACTTGTGAGCCTGGCTTGCGGTAAGGGAGTAATCCCTGCGGGTGTCAACGTCCTGAACCCAGATATCGAAGCTGCCGCTGCGATTGGAAAGGTAGACGAACTTCTTGCCGTCGGGAGTCACCGAAGGGGCCAGATTGAAGACGCCTTCCTGGGTCAGTTTCTCGATTTCGCCCTTGATTCTTGCGTGGTTCGGCTCGATGGGAAGGCTCCAGACATTAAGGTCTTCCACCAGGCTGGAAAAAACCAGGTGGCCCCCCGGCGCCGCGCAGGCGTGGACTTCAATGCCGGCGCCGGAAGTCAGCCGTTCGGGAGACCCCTCCAGCCTGAACGTTTTCGGGGAAATGCGAACCTGCCACAAGTTGGTGCTGTCCCCGACTTTTTGCGCAAACAGGATGCGGTTTCCTTCGGCCAGCCAGGCCTCCGGGGCTACAAAGTTCAGGATCGCCTGGCGCCCGAGCAGTTGATAGGCGCCCGTGCTCAGGGCCGGGCCGCCGGAAACCGGCGCTACCCACCAGTCGGCCGTGTCGGGCCAACTGGCGGCCGCATCCCGCTTTCCCAGGAACAGGATATGGCGCCCGTCGGGCGAGAAGATGGGGTGGGAGGCGGTGCCCATTTCCGCCTGCCACTGCTTCGGCGTGCCGCCGCCGGACGGTACCAGGTAGGCCGTTTCTAGGGTGCCGGAGTTCCCGGTGGCTCCCATCCAGAAGGCAATAGTGCCGCCGTCCGGGGAGAAGCGCGGGCGCCGCCCGTTCCGGGCAATGAGCCTTTCCTCCCCGCCCAGCGCCGAGACCAGATAGATGCCGCCTCCCTCTCTCTCGGAGCGAAACGCAATCTTGGTTCCATCGGGCGAAAACGCGGGGTCGTAATCGTCCGCTTCGTGGTGAGTGAGCCGGACGGATTCTCCTCCGGCCACCTGCCGCAACCAGAGGTCCAATTTCCCGTCTCCGCCTCGGTCGGAAGCGTAGGCCAGCAGTTTTCCATCGGGAGAAAGGGCGGGGTAGGCGCTGAGCCCGGAGTCGGTCGTAAGACGGGTCAGGACCTGAGGGCCGGTGGGGCCCACGGGGCGCCTGCTCCACCAAAGCGCCCCTCCCGCGATGAGAGTCAGAGCCAGGAGGCCTGCGCCGGCAAACCGGAGCCAGCGCCTTTGGGGCCGTGGCTGGATGGCCGGCAAGACGCCCGAAGGGAGCCGCCCCGAAACCGACTCCTCCAGCAGTTCCTCCAGGGCCAGGGCCACGTCGGCCATCGCCTGCGGCCGTCGCTCCCGGTCTTTTCGCAGGCAGCGCAGAATCAGCCGCTCCACCTCCCGGGGCACCTCAGGCCGGGCCTCGCTGACGGCCACCGGCTCTTTCGAGAGGATTGCCGAGAGCGTGCCGACGGTGGTGTCGGCGTCGAACGCCCGCTGGCCGGTGATCATTTCGTACAGCACCGTGCCGAACGAGAAAATGTCGGAGCGGGGGTCCAGTTCCTTCCCCTCGGCCTGTTCCGGCGACATGTAGGTGGCCGTCCCCAGGATGGTCCCCTTCCGGGTTACCGGCGGCAGCTCGAGCGCTGTGCTCTCGGCCGCCAACTGTGCTGGCTCCTCCGGCTCCAACGGCTCGAGCAGCTTGGCCAGACCGAAGTCCAGCACCTTTACCAGGTACCGTTCCGTGACCATGACGTTGGCGGGCTTCAGGTCGCGGTGAACGATGCCGGCCGCATGGGCGGCGGCCAGCGCAGCGGCAGTCTGGGCGCCGTATTTCAAGGCGTCGTTCAGGGGCAGTCCCTTCCGCCCGATGAGCTGGTACAGCGTCTTGCCCGACACGTACTCCATGGCGATATAGCCGACGCCCTCCGCCGTTCCCACATCGTAGACGGTGATGATGTTCGGGTGATTCAAGGCCGAGGCCGCTTTGGCCTCCTGAATGAATCGCCTTCTCCGTTGCGGGTCGGACATTTTTTCCGCCGGGAGCAGTTTGAGGGCAACGGGCCGGTCCAGGCGCAGGTCCACCGCCCGGTACACCACTCCCATTCCACCCTTGCCCAGTCTCTCCACGATTCGGTAGTGGGCAATGGTCCGGCCGATCATGCTCTGGTCGTCGGCGGGTTTTGCTGCTCCAGAGTTGTTCATGGTCTACCAGTCGGGACCGAATCTACGGAAGAACCAATCATCGTCGTAGAGGCGGCGTGACGCCAGCTCTCTGCGGCGCTCGGAAACATCCCCTCGCAAGACTTCTGCCAGGGCCACCGGAAAAGCATCTTGCGTCCGGAAGGCATCCACCACCTGGGCAATCCGCCGCTCCCCGAAATGCACGAAGGCTAGGCGCAGGATGTTGTGCAGCACGGCGGAGTTTTCCAGCGCATAGGGCGGCTCCTCGCGAAACAGGTGGGCGGCCTCCGCCTGCGGCGCCAACCATAATTCGTAGCCCAGCAGCCACAGGCGCAGGCTCATCTCGTTGTCGGTGGATCCCCAGGAGATCAGACCGCTGTCGAAGCCGCCGGTGGCCTGGAACACTTTGCGGCGCATGGCCCAGCAGCAGCCCGGCAACAGGGGCACCGGGTAGGGCTTGCTCCCCTGCTGTTCCAGCCACTCCACGCTCAGCTCAGCCCCCTGGAAGCGAAGCCCGAACCCCTTGTCCTGGGGCTGATGAATGTTGGAAATGGCCGGGGCGACGGCCCCTACCTTGGGCTGGCGCAGGACCTCCACCAGCGGCCTCCACCAGCCGGCCTCCACCCGGATGTGGGCATCGGCAAACACGATGGTTCGCCCCCGCGACAGGGCGGCCCCAAGATTCCGCGCCTTGGCAACGCCGAGGTGGTCCGAGCGCACGAGACGAACGCTGGCGCGGCTGCCGAGGAAGTCCGTGCAGCCGTCCTCGGACCCGTCATCCACCACCATGATCTCGCTGCCGGCAGGCAACGAGGATTGCAGGCAGTCTATGGTGTGGCGGAGATTCCGGCCTTCGTTCAGGGCTGCCACCACAACACTGAGTGCCGGCGGTGCCAAGCTTCTGGACACACTCTTCCTGCGCTTTGCGGTGGCCAATAATAGTAGCCCATTCGGTGTCAATGCGCCATCCCGAACCGGCCCAGCAGGAGCCCGGCAGAGCGGGCCGGCGGCATCAACGGAGCGGGGCCGGGCAAGGGCCGGGCTTCCTCTGCCTCGTGCTACATTGATCGCTCCGGCCGTCTCTTGCGGGTTGCTGCCGCTTGTCTGCGGCCGGCGCCGGAGGAACATGCCCGCGCAGCGCGCCAGGGTTCCCGACAAGCTGCATATCAACGTCCTGATTCCCAGCCTGGCGCTGGGTGGGGCCGAAAGAATCGTGGCCGACACCTGGAACGCCCTGGATCGGAATGTGACCGGTAACCTTTTCCTGTTGTGCGAGTGCCGACCTTGCTATGCCCTTCAGGAATCGCCGCGGATGCGGGTGTTCCGGCTGAACGGGCCGGAAGTCGGGCCCATGCTGGCTACTACGGTGGCGCGCCGGGTGCGCGCCTCACCGGTGCCCGCCCTTTACACCCACCTGATCCTGGCCGAAGAACTGCGCTACCTCTGGCGCCTGGGCGTCCGTACCATTCCGGTCGTCCACTCAACTAAGGGTAACTGGCACGATCCGCCGGAGGCCTACGAAGACGATCATGTGCCCTTCCTCGTCGCCGTGTCGGAGCGGGTGGCTGCGCAGCTTCGAGCCCGCTGCGCCAAGCCGGTCATCGCCATTCGCCATGAGGTGCAGCGATGGCTGCGCCCCGCTGACTACCGGCGATACCGCCGCGCCATTCGAGCCCGCTACGGCATCTCCGGCGACACGCTGTTGGTGGGCATGGTCGGGCAGTTCAAGCCGGCAAAGGCCTACCCGCGCGCGGTCAGCGTGCTCCACAGGCTCCGCAGATATCGTAGGGCCAAGCTGATGATCCTGGGCGGCTGGGAATACAGTGGCGAGGCCGAGCAGGCCCACAGGGCCACCGTCTCCAAGGCGGCCCGGCTGGGCCTCTTCGAGGATTTAATCCTGCCCGGCAATACTCATCCCGTTGAGCCCTACTACTGCGCCTTTGACGTTTTCCTGAACACCAGCCGCCTAGAGGGTCTGGGGATTTCCATCCTGGAAGCGCTCCAGAGCGGATGTCCGGTAGTGTCAGCGGGCACGGGAGGGCAGGGAGAAATGTTGCCGGCGGGCGCCGCGCTGGTGGAGCGTGCTTCGGACCTCGATGCCTACGTCAACGTCATCCTCGCCGCTCGGCGGGCAAGCCGGACGGTGGCGGCGCCGCCAGCCTGCGCGCAGCTCATTCCGCGGCTCTGGTGTCTCCTGGCAAAATACGGCGGGCCTGAAGATGCGGCCGACAGCCCGCGTGGCGCAATGTTGTTCTTGATCGGCCGGGCGCCAGCTGACCAGCGCCGGCGGCTCGCCAACCTGATTCGCCGTCTTCGGCGCTGCGAGGTTTCTGTGGCCCTTCTGGAGGAACCTTCTGCCTTGAATCCTTCACGGATTTGGGAGGACGCCGGCGCAAGAGTGACTTTCCATGGCACGCCGGAAGTGCTGGACAGAGCCGAGAGCCTGCTGGAATTGATTCAGCAGGTGAATGCCGGCACTGTGCTCTTCTGCGGCGTGGACGCGGAAACAAAGCTGGTGCTGGCAAAGGTTCTGGAGTGCCGGTCTATCAAGCTACTGGATGGCGATGAGGTCGCGGCCCTCGAGGAGCAACTGGCGCGTTCCGCTCCCTTTCAGAAACGAATCTGCCTCAGTGCACGCCAGTACCTGCGGCGTGTGAAGCACATCCCGAATGCGTCTCTTCAGGCGTGCCTGGGCTTCACTGGATGGCCAGCGTGATGTCTTCGGCAAGCTTCTACCTGTTCACTACTTTTTCGGGAATTTCCGATCCGCCTTGATCTCCCGAATCTGTAGAATGTGCCGCTGCTTGTGGGTGGAAATCAACAGCAACCACTGATAGGCGTCGCTTCCCTCCCTCTCCACAACATGGCTGCGGAGATCTTCGTCGGTGGTCCTGACGTATTGCAGCATCTCGACGTGCAGCTTGCGCAAGGCATCAAGCCCGGTTCGCAGATCCCGCAATTGCCGTTTCGGTTCTTCCGCTGCCACCGCCTTCTGCCGTTGGGTCCGGTCAATGCCATACCAGAGAATGTCCGCGTCCGCAGCAAGCGGCTTCTTGCCGCTCGGCGCCGTCCTCATCGCTTCCTGGAACTGCCGCCAATAGATGGGCTCGGCGACTGTCAGGTGCTCCACCACCTCCATGATGCTCCATACCCCTGGCGCGGGCCGGAACTGCAGTTGAGCGGGAGACAGCCCGGATAGCTCATCAACCAGCCAGCTCCCGGTCATTTCCAGGTGTGCGACCAGACGTTGTCGTTCCAACGGGGTCAGGGATCCAGCCATCGCGGAGCCGGTTCCAAAAGCGAACGTAAGCACGGCGGCGATCAGCACCAGTCTCATAAGTGCGAGCTCCTCGGATGCGGCACAAGAACGCGACCGCCGTGAGAGCTTAGCAGGATTCCGGCGAGATGGGACACGGTCAAGCGCGGGCTGGCAGACCAGCCGCCACGTCGCCTCCCTCACCTGGCAAAGAAGGTTTGAGGTCTGGGCGATGGAAAACCTCGTGCCCGCCAAGCTAGGCGCCTACCGGGAGAGGGTGGCGGAGAACAGCAGGTAGAAGAGGAACAGGGCGCTCGCCAGCAGAATCACGCAGCCCACCAAGCGGCCCTTGCTGGGGGGTGGCACCCCTTTTCTCCGGGCCCGGGCCGGCTTCCACTTAGCCACGGCTGCCATTATATGGGTAACCGGCAGAAAGCGGCACACGTCCTAAGGAGTGCAACAGCGCCCTTCCAGGACGGCCGCCTAACTGTGTCGGCCTGGAGGGGGCTGCTGACCCATGTTTGACATGTCACGCATGGGCTAACGAGGGAGGTAGGAAGTCATGTGTTCGCGACTCATCCAGTTCGGCATCCTGGTGGCGCTGGTGGTCATTGCCGGGTTGCTGTATTCGATTCGCAAGCAGATGCAGCCGGGTGCGCCGCCGGTTCCGATGGCGCAGGCAGGCGCAGCCGACACTGCCGGTTCGGGCCCCCCGGGGGCAGCAGTGGCACAACCGGGAGCCGCCCCGGCGACGGCTCCGGCGCCGCGCGCCTGGACCTCGATTCCCCGCCGCGCTGCGGCCCGCCGCGAGCCGGCGGCTGCCCCGCAACCGACGCCGCGTGAGGAGCCTGCCCCTGCGGCCTATTCGGTCCCGGTGGAAACCGCGGTGGCGCCCCCGGCGGCCCGCGCGGTAACGGTGCCGGTGGGAACGGCCATTTCCATTCGCCTGCTGGATGCCGTCAGCACGGAGCGCAACCGCGCCGGCGACACCTTCCAGGCCACGCTGGAAGAGTCGTTGATCGCCGAGGGCATCGTGGTCGCGGACCGCGGCGCCAATGTTTGGGGGCGCGTGGTGCAGGCGCAGCAGTCCGGGCGCGTGACGGGTCTGGCCGAACTGGCGCTGGAGCTGGACCGGATGCAGACCGTAGGCGGCGAGGTGCAGATCGCCAGCGACACCATGATTCGACGCGCCCAGGCCAGCAAGGGA
>CAYVGN010000128.1:0-336 GCA_964451215.1 uncultured Acidobacteriota bacterium | reverse complement strand
GCGATGCGGTCACGGTGGGCGGCCTGGCCGGTCTGGGGGCAGCGATTGGCGCCGTGGCCGGCGGACGCCGGGGCGCTGGCATCGGCGCCGCCGCCGGCGGCGCCGCCGGCACCGGGACGGTGATGGCCAGCCGCGGCAAGCCCGTCCGCTTCGACCCCGAGACGCGCCTGACCTTCCGGCTGCGCGCGCCGATCACCGTCGTAGTGGAGAGCGGCCGCGCCCGCAACCCCGTCTACGACGACACCCGGCCCCGGCTCCCGCACCGCTACTGACTTCCGACACCGTTTCCCAGCGTCAACGGACGCCGGCAACGCCAACACCCCAGGCAGGCGACCC
>CAYVGN010000127.1:0-7907 GCA_964451215.1 uncultured Acidobacteriota bacterium | reverse complement strand
TTCCTTGACGAAGTGGGGCAGCTTCTCGTACTCCACCCTCACCTGGCGCACGGCGTCTTCGAGCTGCTCTTCGGTCTCGGCCGCCACTACCACCACGTCATCCAGGAACCAGAGGATTTCGGCGCCCGGCTCCTTCAAGACGCGCACGGCCTTCACGCCCGGCATCCGCTCGGCTTCGCTGGTGTCTATCTTCAGCAACCGGGCGTGGGCGTAGGGGCAGCGGACTGACTTGGCGTACAGCAGGCCGGTCGGGTTCTGGTCGTAGGCGTACTTGGCTTTGCCGGAGACCTTAACCGGGCCGTCCACGCGGTTGTGGCGTTTCCCGATGAGGCTGCGCTTCCCTGCTTCGGGCCACTTGTACTCAGGCATGGGCGCTCCCTCCTTTGCGGGCCTTGGCCGCATCCAGTACCGCCTGTGTCACCCCGACGTAGGCGCCGCACCGGCACAGGTTCCCGCCCAGGCCCCGGCGGACCTGCTCCCGGGTGGGATTGGGGTGCTTGTCGAGGAAGGCCTTCGAGGCCACTACGAATCCCGGAGTGCAGAAGCCGCACTGCAGCGCGTCGTTGTTCACGAAGGCCGCCTGCACCGGGTGCAGTTGCTCGCCGGCGCTCAAGCCCTCCACCGTGGTGATGGCCTTGCCCTGGGCCTCGATGGCCAACACGTTACAGGCGTAGACCGCATTGCCGTCCAGGATCACCGTACAGGCGCCGCATGTCCCGCGGTCACAATCCCTCTTGGTGCCGGTCAGGTCCAGGTGGTTGCGCAGCGCATCCAGCAGCGTGACGCGCGGCTCCAGCTCCAGCTTGTGGAGCTTGCCGTTAATGCGCAGGGTGAGAGGCACTTTCCCCGGCCCCAGCGCCGCCGTCTCCGCAGCAGCGGCCTCGGCCGGTGTCGCTTTCGTTGCCAGCAGCCCGGTGGGAACGCCCACCCCCGCGCCTCTGAGGAAAGCGCGGCGGGAGTATCCCTTCTTTCCCGGGTGCGGCGTCTGCGTCTTGTCCCTACTCATAGCTCTCTCCTCTGTGTGTGGCGTCCAGCGTGTCCCGATAAAGAATGCGAATCGTCTTGCCGCCGCCCGCTTGGGCCAATCAATGTAACCCGAAAGCTGCGAGGGCGGGAAGAACTTTTTCGACGCGGCCGATTCTACCAGGCGCGCCGGTTGACAGCATCGCCGCCCACCCGCGAAAACCGCAAGATGCGCCCTTTCTTGTCCTCCCCGTCAGACCCGCCTCAGCAGGGACAGCAGGCCTTCCAGCGATTCCTTGCTGGCCAGTTCCTTGTTGCCGGTCGGGTGGCTGTAATGGGTTTCCAAGGAAAACATGCCCCGGAAACCGTCCCGGATCATCGCCCGAACCATGCCCTCCAGATCAATCTGGCCCTTGCCGATCGGCATCCACTTGTGTTTCCCGGTCTGCGGGTCGCGCACCGCGTCTCTCAGGTGCGTGTGACGGATGCGGCTCTTGGGCAGCCGGTTGTATTCGTCCGGAAAGGGCTGCCGGCCCAGCGCGAAGGCATTGGCCGGGTCCCAGTTCAGATTGAGGTTCGGGTGGTCCACTCTGTTGAAAATGGCGGCCGTTTCTTCGGCGGTGCAGACGTTGCAGCTGTGCTCGTTTTCCAGCAGCACGCTTACCTTCTGGCGCGCGGCGATCTCGGCTGCTCGGGCGAGGTGCTCAGCCATCGGGTCGAGCAGCGACAGGGGATCGGCGGTACGCCAGAAGCTGAAGATGCGGATGGAGGGGGCGCCCAGGTCCTTGGCCCGGGCCAGCGAGCGCTCCAACAGCGCCGGCTGGTCCCCATAGGGCAGGCTCAGCGGCCGAAACTGCGCCGGGTCGATCTCAATGATCTGGGTGCCGGGCAGGGTGGTCTTCAGGTAGGCCGTGTCCATCACCGGCACGATCATCCTGTATTTGTCGAGCAGGGCGCGGGCCTTGCGGACCATGCAGTCGTCCGCCTCAGTAATGTACGTCTCCCATACCGTCCGGACTTCGACGTAGCGCAGGCCATAGCGCTGGAGGAAACGGAGGGCGGCCTCGAAGTCGTCGGAGACCTCGTCACTGATGACGCCTACTTTGAGGCGCTTCAGGTCCGCCGCCCCCAGCCTTCCCACCTGCGAGGCCGCCAGGGCCGCGCCTCCCAGCTTGATCAACCCTCGGCGGTTCATGGAGGCTCCCAGGTGCATGACGGAAGTCGAAAGTCCAAGGTCCAAAGTCCAAAGTGGCAAGGATCAGGATGCTTGACCTTGGGCTTTGGATTCTGGACTTTGGACTTGCCCAGGCGCTGCGACCGAGCCTCGCTCGACCACCGTGGTGGGAACCATGCGGCTGGGCAACGGCCGCCCCCGTGCCTTCAGCTTCTCCAGCAGCAGTTGCCCGCACTCCCGGCCAATCTGCTCGGTCGGCACGTGGACGGTGGTGAGCGGCGGCTCGGTCAGGCGGGCTTCCTGCACGTCATCAAACCCCACCAGGCTGATATCATCGGGGACACGCAGGCCGCGGCGCTGCAGCGCCTTCCAGGCCCCAAAGGCGATGCCGTCGTTTCCCGCAAAGACCGCGGTCACCGGCTGGCCCGAGCCCAGGATGTGCTCCATGGCCTCCTCGCCGTAGCGCACCCCGTAGTCCCGGTAATCCCCCTGGTACGGCTGCGTGTACTCCAGGACCGGGAGGCCGCTCTCCTGCATGACCGCGCGATAGCTCGCCGCCCGGCGGTAAAACCACGGCATGCGCAGATCGGCGGCGAACCAGATGGCCCGGTGTTGGTGCCGCACCAGCAGCTCTACCAGTGCGCGAGACGCTTCCCGGTCTTCATAATAAACAGCGTCGCTGGCGCGCAGTTCGCGGTCGGCCGGGTCGCCGCCGACGATGTTGTTGCCGAACAGCACGTAGGGCGCCCGCAGCTCCTCCACCGCCTCCAGCAGGTTCGGATAAATGGTTCCCGACAGGATGAAGCCATCGGCGATGCCGCGGTGAGTGACGATGCGGGGCAGCGCCAGTTGGGCGGCGGGCGTAGAGCTGGAATAGCGCAGGCTGCTAAAGACCACGTCGTGGCCGGCCTGGGCCAGGAAGCGCTCGGCCCCGCACAGGATACCGCTGTGGAAGGGATTGACGAAGTCGCGGTTGCTGAGGATGAAGCAGACCATCTCGGCGGCGCGCTTCACCAGCCGGCGCCCCTGGGCGTTGGGCCGGTAGCCCAGCCGGCGGATCACCGCCGTCACCCGCGCGTGGGTCTTCGGGTCCACGCGGGCCGAACTGTTCAGCACCCGGGAGACGGTGGCAATGCCCACCCCCGCCTTTCGGGCCACTTCCTTGATGGTGACGTTGCGTTCCATGCGGACTTCAGACTTGGGGCTTGAGACCGCAGCAAGCCCAAGGCCCCTCAAGCCCCAGCATCACTTAATTTCTGTGTGGCGGATGGTGCCCACCAGCAGCAGCATCATGATGGCTGCCGTGGGATGCAGCAACCCCGCCGCGGTAAACACAGGCTTGTAGGAGAAGTGCGCGATGACGTAGCCGATCGTCAACTGGGCGATGGCGCTGGCCGCGATCCCCAACCCGCCGATGCCCGTCACGGAAGCCACGACCCGCTGGGGGAACAGGTCCGCCGGCAGAATCAGCAGGTTGGTGGACCAGGCCTGATGGCCGAAGGTCGCCAGGCAGATGAGGGCCACCGCGGTCCAGGGGCTCTGCGCCTGGAAGACGAACAGCGCCGCCGGCATCAGGAAAGCGGCGGCCACCATGACGGTCTTGCGCGCCCGATTCACGCTCCAGCCGTGGCGGATCAGCAGGCTGGAAGCGCCCCCGCCCACCAGACAGCCTAGGTCAGCGGTGATGTAGGGCAGCAGCGCCCCCAGCGCCATCTTGGTGAGGGAGAGGCCCCGCGTCTGCACCAGGTAGGTGGGCAGCCAGAACAGGTAGAACCACCACACCGGCTCGGCCAGCAACCGGGGGATCAGGATGCCCCAGACCTGGCGGTAGCGCAGCAGCGTGAACCAGGGCAACTTCTCGGTGCGTTCCTCGCGCGCTGTGCTCTCCTGGCCGCTCTCGATGTAAGTCAGCTCGGCCGGCGTGATGCGCGAGTGCTGGCGGGGCAGGCGGTAGAACCACAGCCACGCCGCCAGCCAGAGGAATCCCAGCGAGCCGGCCAGCACGAAGGCGTTGCGCCAGCCAAAATGTGTGGTGATCCAGACGATGAGCGGCGGCGCGATGACGGCACCGGTGGACGAGCCCAGGTTGAAGATGCCGGTGGCAAACCCGCGCTCCTTAGCCGGAAACCACTCGGCGATGGACTTGATGGCCCCCGGCCAGTTGCCCGCCTCCCCCAGGCCCAGCGTGGCGCGCCAGAAGGCAAAGCTGAAGACGCTGCCGGCGAAGCGGTGGCAGATGGTGGCGATGGACCACCAAGTCAGGATCACGGCGAAGCCGATGCGCGTTCCCAGCTTGTCCATCACGATGCCGCCCAGCGCCTGCCCGAACACGTAGGCGATCAGGAAGCTGGAGGTGATGTAGCTGTACTGCTGCGGCGTCATGCCCAGCCCGCCTTGCTCGGCGGGCCTGGTCAGGATCGGCGCGATCACCGACAGCGTCTGCCGGTCCACGTAGTTGATGATCGTGACGATGCACAACAGTGCCGCCACCACCCAGCGCAGATTGCGGCCCAGCCACTTCGAGAGCTTCCGGTAGAGCCAAACCCAAACAAGCCAGAAGACGTGTTTCACACCAACAGGAGCAAGTTCAGGTTGAGCCACAGCTTCTCCTCAGGCTTCAGGCTATAGACTACAGGCTTCGGGCTCCAGACCTCACAGTTCCCGGTTCGCTTGTCGCTCTTCACTCCTCACTTTGACCTTTTCACTTTTCGGTCTTCACTCTTTACTGCCCCTTGATCCAGGCGTGCCTGGGATCGTCCGACCAGGCTCCGTAGCGGCGTTCCTCACCGGCCAGAGCCCAGGTGTAATGGAGCCGGTAGCCCGGACCGGCCACCACCGGGTGATAGCCACGCGGGATCAGGACGGTGTCGCCGTCCTCGATGGCGTAGGCCTCGTCGAAGGGCTCTGGATCGTCCGGGTCCGTATAAACGCGGACAAAGCCAAAGCCCTGCGATGGCTGCAACTGGAAGTAATACACCTCTTCCATCACGGCCTCCTGGGGCGGCCGGTGGGAGTCGTGCTTGTGCGGCGGCGCCGACGACCAGTTACCCGGGGGGTTGAGCGTTTCGCCGACGATGAGCCGGCAGGCCGCCACATTCTCTCCAATGGAGGTCATCACCCGCCGCGACCAGTTGTCGCGGCCCACTTCCCTTACCGCAGTCTGTTCCGAGGTCACCAGCACGGGCCGGAAACCGTTGCCGGGCGCCGGAGCCGAGAACAGCGCCGCCAGACACTCACCCGAGGGACACTCGATGGTGTAGTCGCAGCCGGCCGGAAGGTACAGCATGGCCGGTGCCGCGCTGAAGGCATCACTGCGGCCACCCACGGCGAAATCACCGCCGGAAGAACCCTGTACGGTGACCGTGCAGAAACCGGCGAAAACGTCCAGCACAAGCTCGGACCCACCGGTGGAGGCCTGATAGCGGCGCTGGCCGGCGCTCAGCACTAGGCGCCCCAAGGTAATCCAGCGCAGCGGCGAGCGCTGCGGGTCGGCGATCAAGGTGTACCCGGGCTGATAGGGCGGTGACTTGATCCGCAGGCCGGGACCGAGCTGGGGAGAGCGCGCGGCAGCCACGGCAGCCAACCTCCTGAAAGGACTTGGAAACGTTTCCGGCTTTTATCACAGGAAATCCAAAGTTCAAAGCGCAAACTTCGCCCCACCAACTTTGCCCCTGGCCCCCGATCCGTCAATAACTTTCTGCAGTTCCTGGGAGCGCATCCCGCGCTGCGCGATTGCCTGCATCGGCGGGCTCTCGATGATCTGCAGGCTGGAAACCTGCGATCCGCGGCCGCGCCTGCCAGGTGCGGGCGTCAATTGGGCCGATTGCCCATTCGACCCCTCGGCAGGCGCCCCCGAATCACGTCACAGACGGATCGGGGCTGGCCTGCGGCCGGGAGCCGAAAGCCTTAACCTGATATAATGAGGCACCCGCGTGGAACGTCTATGCCTGTCTCACTGTCTGTCAGGCTGACCGTGCTGCTTTCCAGCACCGACGCCAGCGGCAAGAAATTCGAGGAACGCACACACACCACCGCCATTGAGGAGGGCGGGGGCCGCCTGCTGACCCGGTACAAGCTGGAGCCCGGCGCACGCTTGCAAGTGCGCCTGCTGGCGCGCCCCGACCGTTCGGCAGAAGCAGTGATCGGGCGAACCATTCAGAGTGGCGCCGAGGTTGCGGAGGTAAGCTTCGAGTTCGCCGAGGCGTCACCCGATTTCTGGGGTGTCCACTTCCCGTCGCCGGAGGCGGCGGAGCGGACGGTGCGGGCGGAAATGCCCTCGCCTGCCGAGCAGTCCGGGGGAACAGCCCTGGCGGCTATGACCGAGCAGCTCGTATTGCTCTCGGCGCACGCCGACGACCACCTCCGTTATTGCAGCCACGAGATGGAGGCACTGCGGGAGCGCTTCGCCCGTGAATTGCAGAGCGCCCTGGACTCGGGCGCACGCCAGTTGCAGCAACTGGCGCGCAGCACGATGCAGACAACCTTCCGCAGCCTGCTCGAGGACCTGGCCCACAAGGCCGAGGCCGCCGTTGAGGAGAACCTGGCCCGGCTGCGCAAGGCATTAGACGACAGCCGCTTGGAATTCGCCAAGTACCTGGACGAAGAAGCAGAGGCGGCGGTCAAGAAGTTCGAGGAGCGCATGGAAAAGCAGACCCGCCAGCTCAACGCGCGCCTGGAGCAACTGGAAGCCGAAGGGGAACGCGCCCTCGAGGAGAGGATGCAGGAAGCGCTGGCGGACTACCAGGGGGGCTGCGCGGCGCTACTCCGCGATCTGCTCCACTCCATCGAAACGCACAAGGCTACACGCACTGCCGCCCGCCGCAAGTAGCAGCTCACCCGAGAAACACCAGCACGCCCATGTCGCCGGGCGCTCTCCGCTACTCAATCCGGACCTCTTCTCCGGCGACGATCTTGGAGGTGCGGCGGCAAGCCGCCGCACCCCACAGCCGCCTTTTGACGCTTCTTTGAGGGCGTCTGCTATGATCGCTGGCGTGGAAGGCTCGGCGCTCCAGATTCGGGAGAATGTGCCGCTGGGGCCGCTAACCACGCTGGGGATCGGCGGGCCGGCGCGCTTCTTGGTCGAAGGCTGCGACGAGCCGGCGGTCCTGGCGGCGCTCCAGTTTGCGGAAGAACAAGGTTTGCCCCTGTTTGTGCTGGGCGGCGGCAGCAACATCCTGGTGGCCGACGAAGGCTTTCCCGGGCTGGTGCTGCGCATGGCGGTGCGCGGCATTTCGGAAACAGCCAGCGAGGACAAGGTGATCCTCACGGCCGGCGCCGGCGAAGATTGGGACTGGTTCGTTTGTCGGGCGGTGGAGCGCGGCCTGGGCGGGGTGGAATGCCTGAGCGGAATCCCGGGCACGGTGGGCGCCACGCCCATCCAGAACGTAGGCGCCTACGGCCAGGAGGTGTCGCAAGTCATCGTTTCGGTGCGCGCCTGGGACCGTGCCCGGCGCCGGGCCGTGGACCTGGACAACGCCGCCTGCGCCTTCTCCTACCGCCAAAGCGTGTTCAACACTACGGCACGCGACCGCTACGTGGTGCTTTCCCTCACCTGCGCCCTCCAGCGCGATGCCGCACCGGCGATCAAGTACGCGGACCTGGAGCGCCACTTCGCGGGGAGCAGCCGCAAGCCCACGCTGATGGAAGTACGCGAGGCGGTGCGGGCCATCCGCCTCAGAAAGGCCATGCTGCTGGTGGCCGGCGACCCCGACTGCCGCAGCGCCGGCTCCTTCTTCAAGAACCCGGTCGTCAGCGAGGAGCAATATGCGGC
>CAYVGN010000126.1:7571-7914 GCA_964451215.1 uncultured Acidobacteriota bacterium | reverse complement strand
AAAGTGCAAAGTCCAAAGTCTTAAGGAATCGCCTACCGCCGCGACTTTGGACTCCGGACTTTGGACTTCGGACCCTCAGCAGACAGCGGCGGTTGCTGATACCAGAGACGGATGAAGCCGGCGGCTAAAGCAGCCAGAATGGTGGCCAGCAATGGATACGCGTTGCGGCCGACGGGCCCGGGCAGGCTCAGAATCTCGTTCTGGTCGCTTCCCCCCTCGCTCCCCTCGGCCCCGGCTGCGGAGGCCTGCGCCTCCCCGGTGAGCTTCACGCTGAAGCGGCCGCCCGCGGGCACGTCGTAGATGCCGAACTTCATCTGCGGGTCGGTGGCGATCAGGCGCACTC
>CAYVGN010000126.1:2329-7561 GCA_964451215.1 uncultured Acidobacteriota bacterium | reverse complement strand
GTCTGGGCGTTGGCCGTCCCGGCCAAATCGTCGGCGCTGACGCCGGGCGCTATCGCCAGGCGCGTCCGCTCCACCGGCTGCACCGCCCGCGACTCGAAGACCAGCGAGCCGGGATAATCCATGTGGTAGCTGATTTCGACGCGGCTTTCCCCGGGCTTGAGCGCGTGCTGGATGGTGTAAACGCCGGGCGAGGCAGGGACGGGAGTGGGGTCGAGCGGCACCGCCATGCCCCCCGCGCCCTGGACGCTGGCCTGCAGGCGCGCGCGCCCGCCCTCCGGAATGAAGAAGCGGAAGGCGCCGGCGCCCGGGGCGTAGGCTGCCGGTGGGTCGGAATCGTTCCGCACCACGTACAGCTCGCTCACCAGCAGCTTGCCGCCGCGCGGCTGCAAGATCACGGCGCGCTCGCTCAGGTGGATGGACCGAGCCGGCGCGCCGGAGTCGTAGACTTTCAGTTCGACGGGCCCGGCCCCCGTCACCGGTTCGCTGTAGCGCGCGCCGCCGCGCTCGGCCTGGACCATGAGCATGGAGGGGGCAGCCGGCATCTCAACCGGCTCAAAACGGAAGCGGCCCTGAGCGTCGGTGGTGGCGCGGCTGACGGTCTGCTTGGTCTCAGCGGCGCGCAGCAGCGTGACGGGAAGCCCGGCCGCCGGCTTGTTAGTGGTCAGGTTGCGCGCCACGCCCTCCACCGCCACCTTGTCCGCAAAGGCCGGCCACGTCCCCAGCAGCAAAGCCATGCCCAACAGGGCGGCCAGCAGCCTGGCGCCACATTCGGAACAGTGCTTGTGGTCCGGCGGGTTGGCATGCCCGCAGGAAGGGCAGGACCTGGCGGCGGGCGAAGCAGCCGCGGCAGCCGGCGCCGCAGCCGATGCAGCGGGGGCAGCCGGCGCCGCAGCCGATGCAGCGGGGGCAGCCGGTGCCGCAGCCGACGCAGCCGGGGCAGCCGGCGCCGCACTGCCCGGCTTGATGCCGGGCCGTTCCAGGTCGCCGCCACGGCCAGGCGTAAAGCCCGGGCCGGCCGCTTCCTCGATCTGCTTCATCACCAGCGCCACCTCGTACTGCAGCGAGGTTTTTAGCTGCTGGTAGTCCCGCTCGGAGAGCTTGCCGGTGCGGTACTCGAAGTTCAGGTCCTTCAGGTTGTCGTAGATGACCCTCCTCTTCTCCCGCAGGTGATCGAGCCGGGTGGGGGGTTCTGGAACGCGGCCTTCCTCGCGCGGCACCCAGAGCGAATAGAGCAGGGCAAAACCAGCGAGCGCGACGCAGACCAGGACGACGCTCATGCTTCGCGCTCCAGCTCTTCCTCGATGGCCGCGCCGTAGCGCTTCAGCAGTTCGTCGCGCTGCCCGTCCACCGCCGCCGCGCGGGCGGCCGTAGCAGCCAGGCGCGCGCGCCAGGCCGTAACCAAGCGGTAGATCACGCCCAACCCCAGCAGCACGGCGGCCACCGGCATGATCCAGGCCGTCAGGGCGAATCCCCGGGCCGGAGGCAGGGCCAAAATAGCGGCGCCGTACTGCTGGACGAACTGCCGCACGATTTCTTCCTCACCCTTGCCGGCGGCGATGGCGGCGCGGATCTGGGCGCGGGCGGGGTCAGCCGAACTGCAGGGGTGGTGGTTGCAGTTGCTCAGGTTCTGGTTGCAGCCACAGCGGCACATGAGGCGATCGGAAACCCGATTGAAGATCGCTTCGGGGGAAGAAGTGGGGCGCCGCCCGGCGAGACTGCCGGCAATGGCCAGCGCGATGGCCAGCAGGCCGATGGCCGCGGTCTTATGCCAGGACCTCATCCTTTTGTTCCGTCCGGGCAGAAACGGCAACGGGCACGCGCGCCGGGGCCGGGAGGCGGCTGGGCGCCAAGGCGATGGCCGTCCCCAGCACCATGACGAAGCCGCCCAGCCAGATCCAGTTCACCAGGGGGTTGAGGAAGACCTGCAGGACGGCGCGGCCGTCGCCCTCTACCGCCGCCAGCACCACGTACAGGTCCTCGCTCATCCGCGAGCGGATGGCCACCTCGCTGATGGGCTGCTGGCTGGCCTTGTACAGGCGCTTCTCCGGCAGCATGGTGGCGATGGCCCGGCCGTTCTTCTCCACCGCCACGTAGGCGCGCTGCAGGCTGTAGTTGGGGTTGTCGTCCTCCTCGATGCTCTCCAGCGTCAGCTTGTAGTTGCGCACCTGGATGGGCTCGCCCGGCCGCACCTGGGCCTGCTTCTGCACCTCGAAGGCCCTGCCGGTGAAGCCGATGAAGAGGAAGACAATCCCCAGGTGGACGAGGTAGCCGCCGTAGCGGCGCGTATTGCGCATGGTGAGCTGCGCCACGGCGAGGGGGAACCAAACCGCGGTCCTGCGCTGGATGGCGCGGGCGCCCTTGTAAAATTCCAGAACGATGGTGGCGGTCACGAAGCCGCACAGGAGGAGCGAGATGAGCGGGTAGAAGCCGCGCACGCCCAGTGCGAAGGCCAGCGCGCCGGCGGCCAGGCCGCACAGGGCCGGCCAGAACAGGCTCTTCTCCAGGCTCTGGAGCGAACTGCGGCGCCAGGCGATCAGCGGGCCCACGCCGGTCAGGAACAGCAGGAACAGCCCGATGGGAACGTTGACCTTGCTGTAGAAGGGCGGGCCCACCGTGATCTTGGCGCCCCTGACCGCCTCAGTAATGACCGGGAACAGAGTTCCCCACAGCACCGCGAAGCAGGCGGCCAGCAGGATCAGGTTGTTGAACAGGAAGCTGGACTCCCGCGAGACGACCGATTCCAGCCGGTTCTCGCTCTTCAGGTAATCCAGCCGGTCCAGGATCATCCAGGTGGCGAAGGTGATCCCCGCCACCAGGAAGGTGGCGAAGTAGGGACCGATGGGCGACTGGGCGAAGGCGTGCACCGAGCTGACCACGCCGCTGCGCGTCAGCGAGGTGCCGAAGATGCACAGGAAGAAGGTGGCGAACACCAGCACCATGTTCCACACCTTCAGCATGCCCTTCTTCTCCTGCATCATCACCGAGTGCAGGTAGGCGGTGGCGGTGAGCCAGGGCATGAGGGAGGCGTTTTCCACCGGGTCCCAGCCCCAGTAGCCGCCCCAGCCCAGCACCGCGTAGGCCCAGCGGGCACCCAGCAGGATGCCCACGGTGAGCAACAGCCAGGCCAGCATGGTCCAGCGGCGGGTGCTGCGGATCCAGCCTTCGCCGGGCGCCCGCGTGATCAGGCTGGCCATGGCGAAGGCAAACGGCACGGAGAAGCCCACGTAGCCCAGGTAAAGCGTGGGCGGGTGGATAGCCATCGCCGGGTACTGCAGCAACGGGTTCATGCCGTTGCCGTCGGTGGGGACGAACGGCGCCGGACCGGTGGCCGTGCGGATGCCCAGCACAGTGAAGGGACTGGCCAGGAAGTTGTTCAGGACCAGGAAGAAGGCCTCAACCACCATCAGCGTGGTGATGACGTAGGCCTGAAGACCGGGAAGGGTGCGTCGGTTCAGCCAGACCGCCGCCACGCTGTAACAGGCCAGCAGCCAGCTCCAGAACAGCAGCGACCCTTCCTGCCCCGACCACAGCGCTGCCGCCTTGTACAGGGCCGGCATGGCCCGGTTGCTGTGGGCCGCCACGTAGCCGACGCCGAAGTTGTCCTGCAGGAAGAGCACCCAGAGGGCAGCGATGGCCACCGTCACCGAAACCCACATGGCGAGGACCGCTCGGGCGGCGCTGGCTTCCAGCAAGGGGCGGCGCGTCCAGCGCCCGGCCAGCGCCGCGGCCACCGCATAAACGCAGAGGCCCAGCCCCAGCAGCAGCGCGAATGTCCCGATGTTCTCCATTCCGTGGGGGCGGCCCTGAGGCCGCCAGTGTCGCAGGGGCGGCCTTCACGCCGCCAGTGCCGCAGGGGCGACCTTCAGGCCGCCAGTGTCGCAGGGGCGACCTTCAGGCCGCCAGAGAATCAGTAGGTCCTCGCCGCCTCGCCCGCCGGCGCCGCCGGCCCAGGAGCCGAGGCCACCGCGCGCGGCTTCTGCGCTTCGTACTTGGAGGCGCACTTGGCCTGGATCTTGCGGGCCAGGAAAACGCCGTCGCGGCCGTAGGTGCCATCCACCAGGGCCTGGGCGCGGTCGCGGAAGGTGTCGGGCAGCGGGTCGCTGCCCACGTAGACCACCGGCAGCTTCCGGCTCTCCTGCAGCAGGGTGAAGTAAACGCGGCTGCCGTCGCGCCGGATCGAGCCCACCGCCACGTCACCGCCCACCCGCAGCCGCCGCACGTAGGCCTCCGCGCCCATCTGCTGCAGCTCGGCCACGGTCACGTAGTAGGTCTTGCTCTCCTGGATTCCGCTGATCGCCAGCCAGACAACGGTGGCCACTATCAGCAGGATCCCGGCGCCGATCTTCCAACGTTCCTTCAGAATGCGGCTATCCACGCGATGACTCCCTGGCAAGGAGTGCACTCACCCAGAATAAACTACCAGAATAAACTATTATACTCGAACACCTGGTGAATTCCCCGGCGATGACCATCTGGGGGTGACGCAGGCCGTGGCGGGCCGCACTCCCAGGCATTCTGCTGAGTGCTGATAGCTTCGGTGCTGATTGCTGATAGCTGAGCGCTGAACGTATAATCGCCGCTCTTTATGTCCACAGCCCCCGGCGCTCCTGCCGCTGCCGAGCCGCGCCTGCGCCGCGTGCTCACCCTGTGGGACCTGATCCTTTACGGCATCATCCTGATCCAGCCCACCGCGCCCATGCCGCTGTTCGGGGTGGTGGCCACGGTGGCCAAGGGCCACGTGGCCACCACCATCCTCATCGGCATGTTCGCCATGATGCTGACGGCCATCAGCTACGGGCGCATGGCGCGCGCCTACCCCAGCGCCGGCTCCGCCTACACCTTCGTGGGCCGCGGCATCCACCCGCACCTGGGCTTTGTCACCGGCTGGGCCATGGCCATGGACTACCTGCTGAACCCCATCATCTGCACTATCTGGTGCAGCAAGGCGGCCATGAATATCCTGCCGCTGCCCTACGTGGTTTGGGCCGTGTTCTTCGCCGCGCTGTTTACGGGGCTGAACCTGCGGGGCATCAAGGCCACGGCCCGCACCAACGCCATCCTGACCGCGGGCATGTCCATCGTCATCGTGGCCTTCTTCATCAGCGCCATCCGCTACGTGGCCGGGCTGCGGGGCTTCGGCGGCCTGCTCTCCGCCCGGCCGTTCTATGACCCGCAGACCTTTTCCTGGCCGGTGGTCTGGACGGGCACCTCCATCGCGGTGCTCACCTACAT
>CAYVGN010000126.1:0-2319 GCA_964451215.1 uncultured Acidobacteriota bacterium | reverse complement strand
ACCTACATCGGGTTTGACGGCATCAGCACGCTGTCGGAAGAGGTGGAGAACCCGCGACGCAACGTGCTGCTGGCCACCGTGCTCACCTGCCTGATCACCGGCATCCTGGGCGGGCTGGAAGTCTACATGGGCCAGCTCGTGTGGCCCGACTACGCGACCTTCCCCGACCCGGACACTGCCTTTGTTTCCACCGCCGGCCGCGCCGGCGGTTTCATCATGTTCCACCTGGTGAACCTGACGCTGCTGGTGGCCACCATCGGTTCAGGCTCCGGTGCGCAGTTGGGCGCGGCGCGCCTGCTCTACGGCATGGGCCGCGACAACGTCATTCCGCGCCGCTTCTTCGGCTACCTGGAGCCGAAGCGCCGCGTGCCGCAGTACAACGTCCTGCTCAGCGGCGTTTTGGCCCTGGCCGGCGCCCTGACCATCAGCTACCAGCTCGGGGCGGAACTGCTGAACTTCGGGGCCTTCATCGCCTTCATGGGGGTGAACCTGGCCGCCCTCACGTATTACTTCATCCGCCGCGGCTCCAGAACGCCGTCGAACGATGCGAGCGCGGCCAGCAGCGCCCCTGGACGCAGCTTGCGCGACGCGCTGCTCTACCTGCTGCCGCCGCTGGCCGGCTTCCTGATTTGCCTCTACATCTGGTGGAGCCTGCGGACACCCGCCAAAATAGCGGGCGCTTGCTGGCTGCTGGTGGGCGTCGCCTACAGCGCCTGGAAAAGCGGCTTCTTCCGCCGCCGGCTCCTCCTCCCCGACATTCCGTCCGAAGACCAGAACTAACCGCGGAGACGCAGAGGACGCAGACACGAATCTGTTCCGCGCAACCTGCCGGGTCTGCGCCTCGATCAACCGACGCGGAGCACGGCGGCGGCCCGGACCTCGGCAGCCTTGAGCTTCTGCAGTGCCCGGTTGGCGTCGGCCAGCGGGAAGACCTCCACTTCGGTGCGGATGGGGATTTCTGCGGCCAGGCGCAGCAACTCGATGGCGTCCAGGCGGGTGCAGTTGGCCGCACTGCGCAATGTGCGCTCGTGGTAGATCAACCCGTACTCCATCTCTGGGATGGGGCTCATGTAGATGCCGGCCAGGGCGCAGACGCCGCCCTTGTCCAGCGCGCGCAGCGCGTCCAGCACCTGCGGGCCGGCCGGGGCGAAGACCACGGCGCTGTCCAGCTTCTCCGGCGGCACCTCACCCGGGGAACCTGTCCAGGCCGCCCCCATTTGTTGCGCCAGCTCGCGGTGGTGCGCGCCGCGCGAGAACACAAACACCCGGCAACCCCAGTGCCGGGCCACCTGGATGGCGATGGACGCCGACGCTCCGAAGCCGTAAAACCCCAGCCGGCCACCGGGGCGGATCTCGGAGAGGCGCAGGGCGCGAAAGCCGATGACGCCGGCGCACAGCAGCGGGGCCGCTTCCAGATCGCCGAACCCGGCCGGAATTGGATAGGCAAAGTCCTCGCGCACCACCATCGCCTCGCTGTAACCGCCGTCGGCGTGCAGGCCGGTGAAGCGCGCCGCCTCGCACAGGTTCTCCTTGCCAGAGCGGCAGAACTTGCACTGCCCGCAGGTCCAGTGCAGCCAGGGAACGCCGACGCGGTCGCCGATCGAGTAACGGCCGGCCCCGGGGCCCAACCCATCCACCCGGCCCACTACCTGGTGTCCGGGCACCACCGGCAGCCGCGGCAGCTTCAATTCCCCTTCCACCGTGTGTAGGTCCGTGCGACAGACGCCACAGGCCGCAATGCGCACGCGGATCTCGCCCGGCCCGGGCTGCGGGTCCGGAACCTGGCTGGCTACCAGGGGATTGCGGCTGACGTCGGCCGGCTGCTCGAGCACCATCGCCTGCATGACCGCATTGTAATCCCAGGCTCTCTTGATCCTGCTGGCACTCTAACGGGGCCCGCTCCGGCTTCGGCGCCAAGCTCAAGGCCCTTTTCCGCGCCCTGTTCGGCCGCCGGCAGACATAGCCACAAGGGCACAGGGCGGCCCTGCCGGAACGAAGGGAATCCGCAGATTTCACGGATTCCACAGATGCTGCCGATGTCGGTCGGCAGACTTCAACAGGTCTTATCACTCAGAGCACCAAACAGGTGACAGGTCTGCGAGGACAACACAGGTGAAATTCCTGTAGGGCAGCACGAGCTTGGGTCAGGGCACGGCTTCAGCCGTGCCGCTCAATGCAACCCGAGACAGCGGCTTTAGCCGCTGAGGGAATGGTCCTGCCCGCACCCTGCAACCCCAGGGGCTAAAGCCCTCCCCGGGGTCGTCCTGGCTCGGCACGGCTGAAGCCGTGCCCTGACTCGGCCCTTTCAACTGTCATGTA
>CAYVGN010000125.1:5697-8029 GCA_964451215.1 uncultured Acidobacteriota bacterium | reverse complement strand
CGTAGCGGGCCAGGGCCGCCCGCACCTGCTGGATCGAAGCCAGGGCCGCCTGCGGCGCGATGGGCTCATAAACCAGCACGCTGAGGTACTTGTTGTTCCAAAGGTCGCCGGCCGTGCTGTAGGGGATGAAGACGCTGCCGTCGTCGTGCCGGAAATAGGAGGAGAAGGAGACCTTCTTGATCATCCAGCCGGCCACGGTGAACTTCATGCCGCGGACGGTGACGGACTGGCCGGTGGGGTCGGCGTTGCCGAACAGCTTCTTCTTGATGTCCTCGCCGAGGAAGACCACCCGGCGGCGCTCGCGCACGTCCTCGTCGTTGATGAAGCGCCCGGAGTAGGGTACCTCGTTGCGGATCTGGCCGTAGGCCGGCCAGACGCCGCGCACCGCGGTGTTGGTAACCCGGGTCTCGTTGCCGATCTGGGCGAAGCGGACGATCTCCGGGCTGGCCGCCTTCACCAGGGGGCAGTCGGCCCGGATGCGCTCGACGTCCTCCAACTCCAGCAGGATCCGTCGCCCGGCCCGCTGGCCGCCCGCCTGCTCGCTGGTCTGGCCCGGCCAGACGATCACTGCGTCGCGCCCGAAGGCGTCAAAGGCGCGCATGATCGTGCCATGGAAGCCGTCGCCGTAAGCGTTCAGGATCGTCACCGCGACGATCCCCCAGGTGATGCCGCTCAGCGTCAGCACTGAGCGGAAGGTGTGCTGTCGGAGCGAGTCCAGAGCCTGGCGAATCGTCTCCATAGGCTACAGGCTTCAGGCCCCAGGCTACAGGCTCAGGCTTTAGGCCCCCGGGCTGTAGAGCTGCGCCCTGAAGCCTAGAGCCTAAAGCCTGAAGCCTAAAGCCTAATGTTCATAGCGTAGCGCCTCGATGGGCTCCAGCGCCGCCGCTCTCTTCGCCGGGTAGGTGCCAGCGCCGACGGCAACCAGCGCGAGCGCGGAAAACGCAATCAGCGCCGCCTCCGGCGTGAGTACCAGGCCGGCAAAATACGAGCCGGGCGGGATGACCTTGCGCGAAACGGCGCTGAGCAGGATGGCCGTGGCCAGCCCTCCCGCGCCGCTCATCGCCGTCAGCACCACCGCTTCCAGGAAGAACTGGTGCAGGATGGCGCGGCGGCTGGCGCCCACCGCCATCCGCACCCCGATCTCCCGCGTCCGTTCCGTCACCGAAACCAGCATCACGTTCATGATGCTGATGCCGCCCAGCACCAGGCTGACCAGCCCCACAGTGCCGAGGAAGATGCCCATGGCCTCGGTCATGGAGGTGAACAGCTTCGATTGCTTGACCGTGTTCCAGATGAATATGGCGTCCTTGTCCCGGGGGTCGAACCCGTACTTGCGTCCCAGCGCGCGGCGAATCTCCGCCTCGGCCCTCTCGTGCAGGTCTACGTGCTTCGGCGTGGCGATCAGCCGGTCCACCGTGTACCGCCGGCCCGACTGCTGGTAAGGGAAGTCCCGCATGGCGGTGGCGAAGGGGATGAAGATCTTGTTGTTGTCCGGGCCGTCGTAGTTGGAGTCCTGATCCTTCTTGGCCAGGTAGCCGATCGCCAGGTAGGGCGTGCCGTTCAGGTAGACGGTGGCGCCGACCGGGTTGCGGGCGAAGAAGAGCTGGGTCTTGACTTCGTAGCCCAGGACTGCCACGCGCCGGGCCTCGGCCTCGTCGGCGGCGTTCCACAGCCGGCCGTCTGCCAGCCAGAGGCTGCGAATGTCGGTGAAGACGGGCAGCGCGCCCGTCACACGAAATTGCCCGCTGTTGTGCGGGGAGCGGGCCAGCACACCGCTGAAGCCCTCTTCCGGCGTGACCACCGCCAGGCTGGGGCACTGCTCGCGCAGCAGTTGCGCATCGGCCCTGTCAATCCAGATCCGCCGTCCGGCGCGGGTGCCGCCCGCCTGCTGCGAGGTGACCCCGCCGAAAACGATCATGATGTCCTTGCCCAGCGTTTCGGCCACCTGCTTCTGGCCCACCTTCAGCCCCTCGACCGCCGCCATCATCAGCATGATGGAGACGATTCCCCAGGCGATGCCGAACATCGTCAGGAAGCTGCGCAGCTTGTTGGCCGCCAGGCTCCGCCAGCACTGGGAAAACAGTTCTCCTACCGTCATGGTGATCCGCTATTCCAATACGAACTGGGATGAAAATCGTTCCAAGAAAACGGGGCTGCAGGCTTCAGGCTTCAGGAAAACCAAAAACGAACCCGGCCCTGCTCTTTTCACCTATAGCCTGAAGCCTGTAGCCTGTAGCCTCTCTGTTAGACGCCGGCTTGCTCTTTCGGGAAGCGCCCATCGAGGAGGATGGGCTTCAGAATGCGCACGGCGCGCTCGGCGTGCTGCTCGCGG
>CAYVGN010000125.1:0-5597 GCA_964451215.1 uncultured Acidobacteriota bacterium | reverse complement strand
CGCGGGCCTTCAGGTATAATCGGAGCAAGGTGTGCGCTGCGAGCATGGCCACGAATCAGAGGCTGGATGTTGGCAAGCTGGAAGGTAGGTTGTGGGATGCTGCCTGCCTGGTTCGCGGCCCGGTGGACGCCCCGAAGTACAAGGACTACGTCCTCCCGCTCATGTTCCTGAAGCGCCTCTCCGATGTCTTCGACGGGTGAAAGAGCCGGACGTGTGAGTCAAGGATGACTGCCAAACGGGCTCTTAGCGACCGGACGCTGCGGGAGATTGTCCGGCGGGTGGTGGAAGTGGCCCGGCCGCAGCGAATCATTGTCTTTGGTTCAGCGGCCCGCGGGCAGATGGGCCCCAACAGCGACGTGGACCTGCTGATCATCAAGCGGGGCAAGTTCGATTACGACCGTCTGGTGGGCGACATCTACATGAACCTGCACGGCGTGGGGCAGGCGGTGGATGTGATTGTCGCCACGCCCGCCCAGGTCCGGCGCTACCGCCATACCCACTGCCTGGTGATCGCCCCGGCGCTGCGCGAAGGGAAGGAAGTTTACCGTGCCTGAGCGCCACCGGCCGCAGGAGGCCGCGGAGTGGCTGAACCGGGCCGCCAGCCACCTGGCCCCTGGCCAGGGCCAGGCGGCAGCGCGTCTACCTGGAAGAGCTTTGCTTCCAGGCCCAGCAGGCAGCAGAAAAGGCCATCAAGGCTCTACTGATCCGCCGCCGGGTCAAGTTCCCTTACGTTCACGACTTGGCCCAGTTGCTGACGTTGCTGGAAGAGGCCGGCCAGAGAATCCCCGGGGGCATACGCGAAGCGGAGAGACTGACTCGCTTTGCGGTCTTTACGCGCTATCCGGGCATCGCCCCGCCAGTCCGGGAGCAGGCCTACGAGGAAGCGCTCCACATCGCTGGACAGGTGGTCCGCTGGGCGGCAAGGCAATTGAAGGCCAAGAAGGGGTAACAAGAAGATGGCCCGGCTCGGCAGCGAACGTGCCGTGGCCCAAAGGCCGCTGGTGCCCTATGCCACCGAGGCGGGCTGGGAGCAAGCTGTCCCGCTCCCTGCTCCGCAGCTACCTCTCAGGTCTCTTGTAGCCCCGGGCCCTGCAAATGTGGCCAGAGCGATTACTGGCCGCTGCATAAATAGC
Organism: uncultured Acidobacteriota bacterium; assembly: GCA_964451215.1. Taxonomy (GTDB): domain Bacteria; phylum Acidobacteriota; class Terriglobia; order JAJPHL01; family JAPKYU01; genus CAYVGN01. Next base: position 4,464 of record CAYVGN010000125.1, on the reverse strand, counting down.
TTACCGCTCAACGGCCGGGCCTAAAGCCCGGCCCTACCTTGTCCGCCACACGCAGGGCCGCCCAAGCTAGACGCTGGCGGGTTCTTTCGGGAAGCGGCCGTCGAGGAAGATGCGCTTCAGGATGCGCACGGCGCCCTCGACGTGCTGCTCGCGGACGATGTAAGGCGGCAGGAAGCGCAGGACCGTTTCGTGAGTGCTGTTGATAAGCAGGCCGTGCTTCAGCGCTTCCAGGACCACCGGGCGGGCAGGGAACTCCAGGTCGGCGGCCAGCATCAGGCCGCGCCCACGCACCTCGCGGATGAACGGGAAGCGGCGTTGCAGCTGGCAGAGCCGTTCCCGGAAGTAGCCCCCGACGCGGCGGACGTTATCGAGCAGGTTGTCCTGCTCCAGGATGTCGAGGAACTCGAGCGCGGCGCGGCAGGCCAGCAGGCCGCCGCCAAAGGTGCTGCCGTGCATGCCGGCAGCGAGGGCGGAAGCGACGGGCTCGCGGGCGATGATGGCAGCGAGCGGCAGGCCGGCCCCCAGCGGCTTGGCGATCACCACGATGTCCGGCACGATGCCCGCGGCCTGGAAGGCGAACGGCTGGCCGGTTCGGCCCAGGCCGCACTGGACCTCGTCCAAGATCAGCAGCGCGTCGAACTGCCGGGCCAGTTGCTCGGCGGCTTGCAGAAACTCCGCGCTCAGCTCAAAAATGCCGCCCTCCCCCTGAATGGGCTCCAGCAGGATGGCCGAGGTGTGCCCGTTGACGCGCGCCCGCAGGTCTGCCACGTCGTTGAAGCGGACAAAGTCCACGCCCGGCACCAGGGGCTGGAAGGGCAGGCGGTATTTCTGCTGCCCAGTGGCCGCCAGCGCTCCCATGGTGCGCCCGTGGAAGGAGTTCTCCAGCGCCACCACATGGAACTTGTCTTTGGCCTGGTCGCTCACAAGCCGCGCCATCTTCAGCGCGCCCTCGACCGCCTCGGTGCCGCTGTTGGCCAGGAAGACCCGGTCCAGGCCCGCCAGCCTGGCCAGGCGCTGGGCCAACTGGCCCTGGTAGGGGTGGTAGTAGAGGTTAGAGACGTGGATGGCGCGGCCCGCCTGCTCCCGGATCGCCTTGACGATCCGCGGATGGGCGTGGCCCAGGGCGTTCACGCCGATGCCCGAGACAAAGTCCAGGTAACGGCGCCCCGCCACGTCGTAGACCCAGCAGCCGCGCCCGCGGGCGATCAGCAGCGGGTAGCGCGCGTAGGTCTGCATCAGGTACTGCTTTTCCCGTTCCTGTATCTCCAGCTCTTGCGTCAGCGATGCGTTGGGAGCAGCCATAAGGCCCAACTATAGCAACTTTCACTTCTCAGCTATCGGCATTCAGCTGAGAGCTGAGCGCTGATCCGCTTACGGCGCGGCTACGCTCAGCGCCTTGGGGAAGAGCTGGACTTCGGCCGGCGTATAACCGACGAACTCGCCGTCGGCGAAGACTTCCAGCCGCCGGTCCGCGTCTACGCGGCAGCGGGAAGCCTGCAGGCAGGTGATCTCCGGGTGGCGCAGGTGGGTGCCGAGGAAGACTTCCGGGAAGCAACGCAGCAGCTTCAGGCGCGACATCTGGCGCACGATGCACAGATCGAACCGGCCATCAGCCATGTCGGCGTGGGGAGCGATGCGCATGCCGCCGCCATAGCTGGAGCTGTTGGCGGTCGCGGCGAGCATCATGGGGCCCCGGAAGGCGCCGGCGTCGCTCTCGATCTGGACCACGGGCACTTTCCACTCGGCCAGCGTCCGGAGCAGGGCGTAAACGTACAGGGCCGTGCCCGCGAGGCGCTGGTGGGCGTTGGCGATGCGGTTGGCGTGGGAGTCCAGGCCGAAGCTGGCTACGCCACCAAACCAACGCAACTGGGTACGGCCATCCTCATCGCTCCAGGCGATGCGCCCGAGATCCACGCGGCGCGGGGCGCCGCTGAGGGCCAGGCGGGTGGCGACTTCCACGTCGCGCGGCACGCCCAGGTTCCGCGCCACGTCGTTCCCGCTGCCCAGTGGGATGATGCCCAGCACGGCGGCGGTGCCCGCCACGCCGTTGAGAACCAGGTGGACGGTGCCGTCGCCGCCCGCGGCGATCACCCGGCCGCAGCCGCCCTCGGCCGCCTCCCGCGCGCGGCGTGCCGTCTCCTCCGCTGAAGCCGTCACCAGGATGAGGGCGCCCGCTTGGCCGCACAGTCGCCGCACCTGTTCCAGCTTCTTGCGGCTGCGGCCCCGACCGGCCGCCGGGTTTACCAGCACCACCGCGTTCACAGGGAAAAGCCCACCGCAGAGGACGCAGAGGACGCAGAGGAACAAAGCAAGAGAATTGGCCCTCTGCGCCTCTGCGGTGCGATCGGTACCTAGTGCCGTGCCCCATTAATTCCACCCCACCCCTGCGGCCACGAAAGCCGCATCAGGAGCGGGTTTCCGCCACCGGCTGCAGGGTGGGACCTGTGGGACACGGCACTAGGGTTGCAGCAGGACCTTTCTAGATTTCTTTCCGACCTGAATCAAGAGTTCGCGCACTTCGACAGGCACTCCCAGGAAGGGCTGCAGGTGGCGTTCGCCGTTGACGTACACGCTGCCGGCCCTGATCTTGCGGGCCGCGTCGCTCACGGACTCTGCCAGCCCCGCCTTGGCCAGCAACTTGTCAAGCTTTATCGGGCGGACGACGTGCACCGTGATGGTCTCGACTTCAGTGGGCAGTTGGCGGCGGCGGAAGACGCGCTCGAACTCGGCCTGGGCTTGGTCGGCGGCGGCGGGGGAATGGAAGTCGGCCACGACCCGCCGGGCCAGTTCCATCTTCACCTGCATGGGGTGGCGCTGGCCGCGCTCCACCGCCTGCCGCAGCGCGCCGATCTGCTCCGTGCTCATGTCGGTGAGCAACTCGTACCAGCGGTACATCATCGTGTCGGAGATGGACATGACCTTGCCGAACATGGAGGGAGGCGGCTCGCTGATGCAGACGGCGTTGTTCAGAGACTTGGACATTTTCTGCGCGCCGTCCAGGCCCTCCAGGATCGGCGTGGTGAGCACCACCTGGGACTCCTGGCCATACTCGCGCTGGATTTCGCGGCCCACCAGCAGGTTGAAGGTCTGGTCGGTGCCGCCCATCTCCACGTCGCACTGCAAGGCCACCGAGTCGTAAGCCTGGGCCAGCGGGTAGAGCAGTTCATGGACGGCGATGGGCTGCCCGGACTTGAGGCGCCTGGCGAAATCGTCGCGCTCCAGCATGCGCGCCACCGTGTAGCGCGACGAGAGGCGGATCCACTCCTCGCCGCTCATCTTCCCCAGCCAGCGGCTGTTGAAGGCGATCACGGTTTTCTCGGGATCCAGTACCTTGAACACCTGGGCCTTGTAGGTCTCGGCGTTGCGCTCCACTTCTTCGCGGGTCATCGGCGGGCGGGTAGCGCTGCGCCCGCTGGGGTCGCCGATCAGCCCGGTGAAATCCCCGATCAGGAAGATGACGGTGTGGCCCAGGTCCTGAAAATGCTTCATCTTTCGCAGGATGACCGTGTGACCCAGGTGCAGGTCGGGCGCGGTGGGGTCGAAGCCCACCTTGACGCGCAGCGGGCGGTTCTCGCGCCTGCTCCGCTCCAGCCGCCCGCGCAGCTCATCCTCGCGGATGATCTCGTAGGCCCCTTTCTTCAGGTAGGCCAACTGTTCATCCAGCGTCATCGTTTCGACGTGTGCCATCGCTGTGAGCGAGTGAAAGTGGAAGGTGAAGAGTGAAAAGTAAGGAGTGAAACGCGGGGGCTGCTTCTCAGTTTTCACTCTTCATTCTTCACTGTTCACTCCTTCTACCATTCTATTTCCTTTGGGGATTCGAAGACCACCTGGGGGCCCGGCTTCATCACGTCGCCGCGCTCCTCGACGGTAAGGAACAGCCAGAACTTGCGGAGCGGGGTCAGGGTCAGCAAGCGGCCCTTGCCCCCCTCCACGCGGATCTGGCCCACGTTAGCGACATAGGCGCGATCCGGGGTGGCCACCCAGGCCACGTAGCGGGTGTAGCTGGGGCCATAGGCGGAGGGTTCCGGCGCCTGCACCCGGATCTCGATCCGGTCGTTTCGGTCGTAGGTCAGCTCTACGCGGACGTGGACGTCGCCACCCTTGGCCAGCGGCAGCGGCTTCAACTGGACTCTCCGGGCGCAACCGGCGAAAGCCAGCGAGGCGGCGAGCAGCGCCGTTACGGCTGTCCTGCCACACCGCTTCCGCCGACTGCGTGGCCCGGCGCGGGGCCGGGCCCTACTTGAGCAGCACACGCCGGCCCTCAATGCGCACCCGGTCCTGCAGCACCAGGTTAATCGCCTCGGAATAGATGCGGTGCTCTTCCTTCAGGATGCGGGCCGACAGCGTCTCCACCGTGTCGTCGTCCATCACCGGGACGGTGGTCTGCACGATGATGGGCCCGTGATCCAGCAACTCGTCCACGAAGTGGACCGTGCACCCGCTGACCTTGACGCCGTACTCCAG
>CAYVGN010000124.1:0-8047 GCA_964451215.1 uncultured Acidobacteriota bacterium | reverse complement strand
CTTCGACCAGCGCGAGGTGCAGGCCCTGGGCGAGGTCCTGGAGAGCCGCGTCTGGGGCGGGTACAGCCCGGCCGTTTCCGAACTGGAGCGGCGCTTCGCCCATCTGCACCAGGTGGCGCACGGCATCGCCTGCGCCAACGGCACGGTGGCCCTGCACGCCGCCCTGGCAGCGGCCGGCGTGGGTTCCGGCGACGAGGTCGTCGTACCGCCCATCACCTTCATCGCCACGGCCACCGCGGTGGCGCTGGCCGGCGCCATCCCTATCTTCGCCGACATCCATCCTGACACCTACAACCTGGACCCGGCGGCCTTCGCCGCAGCCCTCACGCCCCACACCCGGGCGGTAATCCCGGTGCATTTTGGCGGGCAGCCTGCCGACATGGATGCCATCGGCGAGATCGCCCAGCACAACGGTATTGCGGTCATCGAGGACGCGGCGCACGCCCACGGCGCCGGCTGGCGTGGCCGGCCGGTGGGCAACTTCGGGCTGGCAGCCACCTTCAGCTTCCAGGCGTTCAAGCTGATGACGGCGGGAGAAGGCGGCATGCTGCTGACTCGCGACGCGGAGATGGCCGCGCGCCTCCGCTCCTTCTGCAACCAGGGCCGGCGCGAAGGAGGAGATTGGTACGAGCACACCACGCTGGGCACCAACTACCGGCTCAGCGGCTTGCAGGCCGCGCTCCTGCTGGTGCAACTGGAGCGGCTGGGCGAACAGAATGCCCGCCGCTCGGCTCATGCACAACGCCTGCTCCGCGGCCTGGCCTCCTGTCCGGGGCTGGTACCCCTGACCGTGGACGCCCGGGTGACCTCGCATACCAATTACCTGGTCATCCTCCGCTACCGCCCGGAAGGGTTCGCCCTGCTGGACCGCGCCGGCTTCCTGGCCGCCGTGCAGGCCGAAGGAATCCCCTTCTTGCCCGGCTATCCCTACCCCCTCTACCGCAACCCGTTGTTCACCGGCCGCGCCCTGCATCCTCGCGGTTGCCCGGCAGGCTGCCTGCTCTGTGCTCGGGGAGTGGACTATTCCCGGCTGAACCTGCCGGCCTCCGAGCAGGCTTGCCGGGAAGCGCTGTGGCTGGAGCACCAGGTCCTGTTGGGTGAAACGTCGGACGTGGACGATGTACTGGAAGCGATCGAGAAGATTCGCCGGCAGGCCGAGGTGGTGAAGCAAGCCTGGGCGCGGAGGTCGGCCCATGGATAGCGGCCGTCGCCTGGCTCTGCTCCTGCCGACTCTCGCCGGCCTGTCGCTGTGCTACTTGCTGGCACTGGCGGCGGGCCGGGGCGATTCGAGCCCCGGGCCCCAGCAACTGGAGTCTTATCACTACAGTCAGGATTTCGCTTCCGGCGAGGCAGCCGGCTGGACCAGCTATCCGCCCGTCCAGGACGTAGCCTACGATCCTTCGCTGACCCCGGTGCGCCACGGGGATGGCTACGCGCTGGCGCGACTACTGCGGCCCACGCGCTCCGGGCTGCTGGAGATCGGGTTCATCCGTCGCATGTTCTTTGTTGCTTCACCCGCCCTGCGCCTGTCCTTCACCCTGTCACTGGAACCGTGCGGCCCCCCGGATGGAGTGGAAGTCGGGCTGGCCACGCGGCGCGGAGTGCTCTACCGAGCCAGCGCCAAGCCGGGTGCGGTGCGGTTGACTGGCGCCGACTTTGGGCTGAAGACCTCCGAAGAGGTTGAGGCGGTCTATGTGCTGGCCCGCGTGGGCCAGGCCAGTCCGAGCGTGGAGTACACGCTGCGCCTGGACGACGTGCGGCTGGAGGCCCAGCGGGCGCCACGCTGGAAGTTCACCCAGCCGGCGCTGGTGGAGTCGCGCGGGTGGGAAATGCGCGTCGCTTCGCGCGTCTACCGGCAGGGGGAAGAGTTGCGCGTGGAGCCGGCGGCCAGCGGGCTGCGGCTGCTGGGGCCGGCCGGGGCGCTGCGCGCGGCCACCGGCCCCTTCACAGCCGCCGACCCACCCGGCCTGTGGCGCGCCGAGCTGGCCAATGGCTCCTCGTTTGCCTTCCTGCTCGCGGCCCGGCAGCCGGCCGGCCACCCTCGCCTGGCGGACCTGGCGGAGTTGCGCCGCCGGGCGGTGTTGCCGGATTTTGCCGAGGCCTGGAAGCAGGTCCAGGAGCGCGCCGCCCGCTCCCGCCGGGAACAGAGCCCGCCTCCCTGGGCTGGCGAGAACCTGCTGCGCCTGTACACTGACCAGCTCCTGCCCGGCCTGCTGACCTACTTCTCCCTGCTCGATCGCACCGGGGACCTGGTGCTGACCAACGCCCTGGTCCACGCCGTGGAGGGAAACCCGGAGGCGCGCGAGGCCGCCCGCAAAGCGTTGCTGGCCGCCGCCGCCTGGCCCACCTGGACGCCCCCCTGGTTCCCGGCGCGCGGCATGCACACCTATTACGAGACCGGCCTGTTCACCCGCGCGCTTGCCCTGGGCTATGACCTGCTGGCGCCGGAGCTGAACGAATCCGAGCGGCGCGCGGTGCGCCGGGCGCTGCGCGACCTGGCCATCCTGCCCACCTTCCGCGAGCACTTCCTCGACGCGCGCATGCCTTTCCCTACCAGCAACTGGATAGGAAATTCGCTGGCAGGCGCGCTGGTGGCGCTGGCGGTCATTGACGGCGAGGAGCCGGACCCGGAGCTGGCGAGCGCGCTTAGCGGCCTGGTGGCACGCCTGCGAGCGCACGTGGACGAAACCATCCTTCCTGACGGCAGTTCCGGGGAGCCGCTGGGCTACCAGAATTTCGACCTGGAGGGAGCGGGCTGGGCCATGGCCGCCCTGGAGCGCGTCTACGGCATTGATTTCCGCCTGGGCACCGCCCTGGACCGCGCCCATCACTACGCGCTCTATGCGGCCATCGGCAAGAACCAGTTCCCGGACATGGGCGACGGCGGCCTGGGCGCCACCCATGGATTTGCGTGGCTGGCGGCGCACTCCGACGACGCACGCCTGCGCAAGCTTTATTGGAGCCTGCCGCGCGACCAGGTCGGGCAGCTTCTGCTGGCGCCGCCACCCGGCGGCGGCAAAGATGAGCCTCTTGCTTCTTCTCGTTTCTTTCCGCAAAAAGGCGCGGCCATTCTGCGGAGCGGTTGGGACCCGGAGGCCACCGTGTTCATCTACCGCGCCGGCCCCAACTTCAATCACAATCACATTGACGCCGGCGGCTTCTACCTGGCGGCGCGCGGCCAGTTGTTGTTGTCGGAGGCCGGCGTCTCACACTACTACAACGACCCGCACTACCAGTCGCACTTCGTCCAGGCCATCGGCCACAACGTGATGCTGGTGGACGGCGATCCGGAAAGCCAGTTCATGCCCGATTTCCTGCCCATCCAGGCGCTGGACCGCCGGCCGCGCTGGAAGACGACGCTGGCGGCGGAGGCAGCCGACCTGCTGCGCACGGACCTGCAGCCCCTCTACAAGGCCCCGCTGGCCGGTTACGAGCGGGCAGTAGTGTTCGTCAAGCCGGACTACCTGGTGCTGTGCGATCGGGTGGCCGCCCCCGCCCAGCATGTCTTTTCCTGGCTGTTCCATGCGCCGGCGGCCGACGACGCCCGGCTTCGCCTGGCCGGCAGCGCCTTTTCCATCGAGCGGCCGGGAATTTCGCTGTGGGCGCAACTGGCTGGGGACTGGCGCCTGGAGCTGCGCCAACAGGATTGGCCGACGCCGCTGGGGGCCTTCGGCGACCTGATGAAGACGCGGATCCCGGTTCGCCACTATGTGGAGGCCAGCACGCCCCGTGCCTATCGGGCCACGCTGGTGGCGCTGCTCTATCCCCTGGCCCCAGGGCGTGTCCCGCCCCACGTCGAGCAACTCAGCAGCCCCAACGCCTTCGGCCTGCGGGTGGACGGGCGCGACGAAGTGGTGTTCCGGACGGGGCCCGGCGCCATCCAGGCCGCGCAGATCCGCGCCGACGCGGACTCGGTCTTCCTGCGGGTTTCAGCCGACGGGATCGAGAAGATGATTGTGGATTCGGGTACCGCGGTGATCTGGCGGTCTCGCGAGCTGCTCTCATCGCCGCAGCCGATCACCCTGGCGGTGAGCTGGGGACCCGGCGGAGCGCAGGGGACGGCCCGCACGTCTTCAGCCACCTCCTTCCAGCTTGCGGCCTTCGGCGGATCCAGTCCCACCCTGCGAGTTTCTGTTCCAGCGGGGGAGAGCGTTTTTTCTGCGCCCTACCGGTGATGGAGTACTTCGACTGCAACGTGACGGTTGGGGTTCTGGGCGGCGGCCCCGGAGGAGTCGGCTTATCGGTGTCCGCGCTGGCGGAAGAGATGGCGCGCTACGGGATCGGGCGGGCGCTGGTGGCCTCCAGCGCGGCGCTCGACTACAACGCCCCGCTCGGCAACCACACCTTGGCGGGGGAAATCGAAGCTCACGGCAATCTCTTCCCGCTCTATGCGCTGACTCCGGAACCGGGCGCGCTGGAAGAAGCCGCGGCGCTGCTGCCTTCGCGGCCCTTCGCGGCGCTCTTGCTGCCGGATGCGCAGCATCACAACTTCTCCCTCCGCGAGTGGTGCGCGGGGCCGTTGCTGGCGGAGTTGGAGCGGCGGCGCATCCCCGCTTTTCTGCGTCCGTCGCTGGCCGGTTGGGAGGAATTGGCAGCAGTTCTGCAAGCCCACCCCCGGTTGCCGGTGGTGGCAACCCATACCGGCTACCGCGCCGACCGCTACCTCTACCCGCTGGCGCGCCGCTGCCCGCGGCTCTATGTGGAGACCTCCACCTACGTGGGGCACCGCCAGCTCGAGGAATTTGCCCGGAATTTCGGGGCAGGGCGGTTGCTGTTCGGCACCAACCTGCCTTATTACACCCCGGGCGCCGCCCTGGCGGTGCTGGCCTACGCCCGGCTCAGTGACGCCGACCGGGCGCGGGTGGCCGCCGGCAACCTGCTCCGCCTGTTGGAGGGTCAGGCATGATCGAGCAGGCGGTGCGCGAGGGCCGCCCGCTGGGCGTCTTTGTCTTCGACTGTCACGGCCACCTCGGAACCTGGCCGGATTTCCCCGTCTATCAGAACAGCGCGGAGGAGATGCTGGCGGCGATGGACCTGGTGGGGATCGGGCGCATGGCTATCAGTTCGCTGGACGCCTGCTACTGCGATGCGCGGCGGGGCAACCAGGAAGCCTACGCGGCCGCCGCCGCTCACCCCGATCGCTTCCTTGCCTACGTCGTGGTCAACCCCAATTCGCCGGAAACCATCGAGGAAGAACTGGCCCGCTGGCCGAGGCAGGCGGCGCGCCCGCTGATCAAGCTGCATCCCTTCCTGCACCGCTATCCGGTGACCGGGCCGAACTACCGACCGGTGTGGGAGTATGCGCAGCGGGCCTCGGCCATCGTCCTGTCGCACACCTGGGAGTCGGATGCGACCTGCGGGCCGCTGCTGTTTGAGGAGCTGGCGCGCCAGTATCCTGCGGTGCGCCTGATCCTGGGCCATTCCGGCGTCACGCGCCAGGGTTACCAACAGGCGACCCAGGTGGCCAGGAAATATGAGAACGTGTTCCTCGACACTGCCGGATCGCAGAGTCACAACGGGATTCTGGAAGAGTGCGCGGCCCAGGTCGGCGCCGAGCGCATCCTGTTCGGCTCCGATCTGCCGTTTCTGGAGGCAGCCATGGGCATCGGCCGGGTGGCGTTTGCCCGCCTCTCCGACAGCCAGAAAGAAGCGATCCTGGGGGTGAACTTTCGGCGACTGGTGGAGTGCGCCTAGGGACCGCTTGAAGGCGGGGCGGCCCGGACTAAAGCCGGGCCCTACGTCGGCCTGCCTAGGGCGCGGCTTCAGTTCTGGCCGTGCTTCAGCGGCTGGCCGGCGGGACGCCTTGTGTTTGCGCAAACATCAATGAGGATCGCCCTGAGGGTTGGAGGAGCGCAAGACAGATGAAGCTGCTGAGCTTTTACAATCCCGACCTGAGGCTGGGCGTGGCCGCCGAGGGCCGCGTGGTGGATTTGCTCGCCGCGGCAGCCTGGCTGCACGCTGACTTTCCTTTTACCAGCATGCGCGCCTTGCTGGAGGCCGGAGCCATGGAGGGCGCCGCCATCCTGGCCACCAGGGTGCTGGAGCAGGCCTCGCCGCCGGAAGGCCTAGTGCTGGAGGAAGCGGCCATCCGCTTTGCGCCCCCGGTGCCCGACGCCGGCAAAGTGCTCTGCGTGGGCCTGAACTACCGCGACCACGCTGAGGAGAACAAGCTGGAGCCGCCCGCCTCGCCGCTCTTCTTTGCCAAGCTGCCGCAGAACCTCATCGGGCACGGCCAGCCCATCGTGCTGCCGCGGGCCGCGGCCGAACAGGTGGACTACGAGGCCGAATTCGCGGTGGTGATCGGGCGACGGGCGCGGCGGGTGAGCGAAGCCGAAGCCGAAGAGTGCATCGCCGGCTACACCAACTTCAACGACGTCACCGCGCGCGACCTGCAGTTCGCCGATAAGCAGTGGTTCCGCGGCAAGAGCTGCGATACCTTCGCTCCCTGCGGGCCCTACCTGGTGCCGCGCGCCGGCCTGGCCGGCCGCGAAGAGAACCTGGGCCTGGAACTGCGGCTTAACGGCCGCGCCCTGCAGCGCTCCAACACCGGGAACCTGTTCTTTCGCGTCCCCTATCTCATCTCTTTTCTTTCCCAGACGCTGACGCTGGAGGCGGGCGATATCCTTTCCACCGGAACGCCGGGCGGGGTGGGCGTGTTCCGCCAGCCGCCCGTGTTTCTCCGGCCGGGAGACGTGGTGGAGGTGGAAACCGAAGGCCTGGGCATCTTGCGCAATCCGGTAGTGGCGGAGGAACCCTGATGGACAAAGTACGAATCGGCGTGATTGGGTTGGGCATTATGGGACAGCAGTACCTGAAGATCTATTCCGCCCTGCCCCAGGCGGAAGTGGCCGCGGTGGCGGACGTGGACGAAGAGCGCCTGCGCCAGGTGGCGGAGCAGTTCGGCATTGCGCCCCAGTACACCGACTACCGCCGCATGATCGAAGAAGCGGCCCTGGACGCGGTAGTGGTGGCCACGCCGGACTTCGCGCACTTTGAGCCGGCCCGGGCCGTGCTCCAGGCGGGCAAGCACTGCCTGATCGAAAAGCCGATCACCACCTCGGTGGCGGAAGCCGATGAGTTGTTGGGCCTGGCGCGCCAGAGCGGGAGCAAGGTGCAGGTGGCTTACAACCATCGCTGGCTGGGCCCCTACCATTACGGCAAACAGGCCATCCTCAAGGGCGAGATCGGGACGCCGCTGGCCGGCTACGCCCGCAAGAACGACACCATCTTTGTGGCCACCGAGTACATCTCCTGGGCGGCGCGGAGCACCTCGGCCTGGTTCCTCTCCTCCCACGACATTGACCTGATGCGCTGGTTCTTCGCCGCCGAACCGGTGGAGGCGCGGGCCTGGGGCCGGCGCGAGGTGCTGCGGGCGCGGGGCGTGGACACCTGGGACCTGATCCAGGCCCAGGTGAAGTTCTCCTCCGGGGCCATCGCCACCTTCGAAAGCGCCTGGATCTACCCCAACACCTTTCCCACCATCGTGGATTCCTTCGTGGAGGTGGTGGGCAGCGAGGGGCACCTGCACTTTGACCGCAAGCGCGAGTCCATCGAGATCAGCACGCCCCGCGGCTTCAGCTACCCCAAGAACTTCCTCAACGCGGAGATTTTCGGGCGTTCCCGCGGCGCCTTCCCCGCCTGCGTGGAAGATTTCCTGGCGGCCATCCTGGAGGACCGCCAGCCCCAGGTGACGGCCCTGGACGGCCGCCAGGTCACCGCCGCCCTGGAAGCCATTCATCGCTCGTTGGACACCGGGGAAACCGTCCCCATCCCGCCGCCCCCACCGGCGGCTCCGTGACTGTCATGCGCCCTGCCGACACGCTGCTGGTGGTCTTCTATTTCGCCCTGATGGTGGCGGTGGGCATCTACTTTGCCCGCTACATGAAAACTCTGGACCTCTACTTTGTTGGCGGAAAGAAGCTGCCCTGGTGGCTGGGCGGGGTCAGCTTCCTGATGTCCTATGTCAGCGCGCTTTCCATCGTGGTGTACTCGGCCATGGGCTATACCTACGGGCTGGTCTCGGTGACCCTGTACGCCACCACCGTGC
>CAYVGN010000123.1:5019-8064 GCA_964451215.1 uncultured Acidobacteriota bacterium | reverse complement strand
TCTTCAGGTTCTTGATGGAGACGGAGAAGCTGACGTTCCCGGAGGCGGTGCGCTTGCTGGCCGAGCGCGCCGGCATCCCCATCCCGCAGCGGCGTCCGGAGACCGCTGCCGAAGCGCGGCTGCGGGCGGCGCTGCTGGAGATCCACGAGGCCGCCACGGCCTTCTTTCGGCGCCAACTGGAGTCCGGCGAGGGCGGCGAGGCCCGCGCTTACCTGGAGCGGCGCGGCGTCGCGCCGGAAATGGCCGCCGAATTCCGTCTGGGCTATGCCCCCGCCTCCGGCAGCTCCCTGCTGCGCCACCTGGAGGGCCGCTTTAGCCCGGACTTGCTGGAAGCCTCCGGGCTGGTGCTGAAGCGGGACACCGGCGGCCACTTCGACCGCTTCCGCCGCCGCCTGATATTCCCCATCTCCAACGAAGCGGGCAAGGTCATCGCCTTCGGCGGGCGGGCCCTGTCCGAGGAAGACCAACCCAAGTACCTGAACTCGCCGGAGACGGCCATCTATCGCAAGAGCCGCGTGCTGTTCAACTACCATCGGGCGCGGGAGGCCATGCGGCGGGAGGAGCGGGCGGTGCTGGTGGAAGGGTACATGGACGCCATCGCCCTGTACTGGGCGGGGGTGAAGAACGTGGTGGCCAGTTGCGGCACCAGCCTGACGCCGCTGCAGGTCAAGATGCTGGCGCCGCTGGCCAAGACCGTGGTAGTGAACTACGATCCGGACGCGGCCGGATCGGCCGCCACCGAGCGCTCGCTGGGGACGCTGCTGGAAGAAGACTTGCAGGCCCGCGTGCTGGCCCTGCCCGCCGGGCTGGACCCCGACGATTTCATCCGGCAGCGCGGCGCCGACGCCTACCGCGTCCAATTGGCTTCCGCGCCCCCGTTCTTCACCTTCCTGGTGGACCGGGCGCGGGCCAGATTTGACCTGAGTACGCCCGGGGGCCGCGCCGAGGCGGCACGCCACCTGCTCCAGTACGTCAACCGGCTGCCCGATCGCATCGAGCGGGCCGAGATGGCCAGCGACCTGGCCGACCGGCTGGGCCTGGACCGGCAGGTGGTCGGCCGGGAAGTGGCTGCGGCCGCCGCCGCCCGCCGACCTTGGACCGGCCCGGTGACCACCTCCGTCTCCCAGTACGAGAAGGAATTGCTGCGGCTGGCGCTGGAGAACCCGGCCGCGCGCAGCGAGGTGCTCGCTGCTCTGGCCGAGCACGACCTCTGGGCGGGGTGGGCCTTGCGGCCCGTCTTTGTGGCCCTCAACAACATGGATCTGGCCCCGGGCGAAGCCCTCGACACAGGCGCCCTGCTGGATCGCCTGGAGCCCGCCGACCAGGCCCGGCTGGCCTCTGTCGTCAACCAGGAATCGGTTGAGCTGATTCCCGCCGAGCGGGCCAGGCAGTACCTGGCGGAGTTGTGCCGGGTGAAGCTGTTGCGGCGTCGGCGCGAGCAAAAGCGGCAGCAGATGGAGGCAGCCGGGACTCCCACCACCCCGGAACAGGCGCGGGTCCTGGCAGAGATCGCCTTAGAAATCAAGCAGATCGACGCCGAACTCAACGCCGTGCACCTGCTCTCCCGTGAGGGGCAGGGACCCGTATGACGGGGTTTCCTGGGTCCAGGCTTAGGCTTCGGCAAGCAAGCTTGCGACCATGAAGAATGGAGCGCGCTGGCCTGCGCCGGGGCCAGGCTTGCCCGGGTGACGCGCCACCACATCGCTCACATCGCTTTGCCCTTGACACGTGGTGGAAGATGTGGTTAACTAACGCCGATTCCCTCAGCGGCCGAAGTGTGTGAAACTCATCCCTGGTCACACGCATCTCTTCAAGAAGGAAGGATTGCGCCAGTCGGTGATCTCTGCTTGCCCGGCAGGGCAACGATAGGATGTTGACAAATCCCAGCAGGCCCGGGAGAGAGGAGTATTGAGTCTTGGGCATCGAGGACAAATACGACCAGGTAAAAGAGCTCATTAACTCGGACACCAAGTCCAAGGGCTACCTCCTGTATGACGAGGTGGGGGACCTGCTGCCTTCCGAGGGCACCGCGCTCGATGAAGTGGACGACCTGCTGGCGACCTTTGGCGGCGCCGGTATGGAGGTGATCGAGGGCGAGCCCAAGCTGGTCGAGGACAAGCTGGACCGGCTGGAAGAGGTGGGTGAAGAGGTTGAGCTGGACCTGACGCCGGGCGCGCTGGAGAAGACCAACGACCCGGTCCGCATGTACCTGCGCGAGATGGGCACGGTGCCGCTGTTGACCCGCGAGGGCGAGGTGGAGATCGCCAAGCGGATCGAGCGCGGCCAGAACAACGTGCTCAAGGCTATGTCGCGCTCGGCTATCGTCATCCAGGAGATCCTGAAGCTGGCTGAGGAACTGCGCCAGGGTCACAAGTCCATCAAGGGCGTGGTGTCGTTCAACGACGACGAGCTGACCGACGAGCGCATTCAGGAGCGGCTGCAAGAGGTGCTGAAGACCACGGACGAGATCGGCAAGCTCCACCGCAAGAGTTTGCAGTTGCGGGAGAAGCTCAGCGCCGTCCCCCGGGCCAAGAGGCCGAAGGAGTACCGGCGCTACTGGTTCCACTTGGCGCGGGCGCGCGTGCAGATCTCCCGCAAGATCCGCTTCATCGACTTCACTAATCTGGAGCGCAAGCGGCTCATCGACCGGATTGACAAGACGGTCAGCGCCCTGCAGCCGTTGGAGCGCGACCTCGCCCGGATCGAGAGGAAGCTGGAGGCCGGCAGGAACGAGCTGGAGGTCAAGGAGCTGCGCCGCGAGATGCGTCAGCTCAAGGGCAGGATCGCGTGCATCGAGCAGGAGGCCGGCGCCGCCGCCACCGAGCTCCGCCGCACCCTGCAGATCATCCGGCGCGGCGAGCAGGAGGCCGAGGCGGCCAAGCGCGAGCTGATCGAGGCCAACCTCCGCCTGGTCGTCTCCATCGCCAAGAAGTACACCAACCGCGGGCTGCAGTTCCTGGACCTGATCCAGGAAGGCAACATCGGGTTGATGAAGGCGGTGGACAAGTTCGAGTACCGCCGCGGCTACAAGTTCTCCACTTACGC
>CAYVGN010000123.1:0-5009 GCA_964451215.1 uncultured Acidobacteriota bacterium | reverse complement strand
CCATCAACAAGCTGGTGCGCACCTCGCGGCAACTGGTGCAGGAACTGGGCCGGGAGCCCACCAGCGAGGAGATCGCCAAGCGCATGGACATCCCGGTGGTCAAGGTCCGCAAGGTCCTGAAGATTGCCCAGGAGCCGATCTCGCTGGAGACGCCGATTGGGGAAGAGGAGGACTCGCACCTGGGCGACTTCATTGAGGACCGCGGGGTGGTCTCACCGGCCGAGGCCGTCATCAACCTCAACCTCAAGGAGCAGACCGACTCGGTGCTCAAGACCCTCACTCCGCGCGAGGAGAAGGTGATCAAGATGCGCTTCGGCCTGCAGGACGGCAGCGAGCACACGCTGGAAGAGGTGGGCCAGAGCTTTGCCGTCACCCGCGAGCGCATCCGCCAGATCGAGGCCAAGGCGTTGCGCAAGCTCCGCCATCCCAGCCGCAGCCGCAAGTTGCGCGCCTTCATGGAGGGCGCTGCCCTCGGCGAGTAGCGCTCTCCTTCGAGCAACAGGGCCCGGCTTCGCGGCCGGGCCTTTTCTGTACCATCGGGCGGCGCCCGTTCCCTACCGGCCCTCAGCGTGCGGGCTGGCAGCGCGCACCTCGGCGGGGGCATCCGCGAACTGCTGGAAGTTGGCCAAGAAGCGCTGGGCCAGTTCCCGCGCCTTGGCGTCGTAGAGCGCAGGGTCTGGCCACTGGGCGCGTGGCCGCAGCAGTTGGGCGGGCACCTCGGGGCACTCGGCCGGCACCAGCACCCCGAAGATGGGATCGGGCTCCAGCTTCACCCCTGCCAGTTGCCCGCTTAGCGCCGCCCGCACCATCGCCCGAGTGTAGGCGATCTTGATGCGCTCGCCCACCCCGTAGCCGCCGCCCGTCCAGCCCGTGTTCACCAGCCAGCAGTCGGCCTCGTGCCGCGCCATCTTCTTCCCCAGCAGCTCCGCGTAAACGGCCGGGTGCAGGGTCATGAACGGCGCGCCGAAGCAGGTGCTGAAGGTGGCCTGCGGCTCCTTGCCCATCCCCCTTTCCGTGCCGGCCACCTTGGCCGTGTAGCCGCTCAGGAAGTGGTACATAGCCTGGGCCGGGGTCAGCTTGCTGACGGGAGGCAGCACGCCGAAGGCGTCGCAGGTCAGCATGATGATGCTCCTGGGGTGGCCGCCCGTGCCCTCCCGGACACAGTTCGGAATATGCGTGATGGGGTAAGCGGCCCGGGTGTTCTCCGTCAACGAATCGTCGTCCAGGTTGATCATGCGGGTCTCGCTGTCCATCACCACGTTCTCCAGGACCGTCCCGAAGCGCCGCGTGCACTCGTAGATCTGCGGCTCGGCCTGGCGCGACAGCCGGATCACCTTGGCGTAGCAGCCTCCTTCGAAGTTGAACACGCCGCGCTCGCTCCAGCCGTGCTCGTCGTCGCCGATCAGGCGGCGCTCCGGGTCGGCCGAAAGCGTGGTCTTACCCGTGCCGGACAGGCCGAAAAAGATGGCCACGTCGTCCTGCGAGCCGACGTTGGCCGAGCAGTGCATGGACAGTACGTCGGCTTGCGGCAGCAGGTAGTTCAGCACCGAGAAAATCGCCTTCTTGATCTCACCCGCGTAGGCGGTGCCGCCGATGATCACCAACTGCTTGCCGAAGTTGACGATGATGAAGGCCTCCGAATTGGTGCCGTCCAGTTCGGGCACCGCCTGGAAGCGGGGGACGTTCAGGACGGTGAACTGGGGGATGTGTTCCTCGGCCCTGGCCTTCTCCAGGCGGGCGAACATCGTGCGGGCAAACAGGCTGTGCCAGGCGGTCTCGGTGATCACCCGGATCGGGATGCGGTACTCGGGGTCGGCGCCCGCGTAGCAATCCTGCACGTAGAGGTCTTTCATCTGCAGGTACGCCAGCAAGCGCCGGTGCAGCGCTTCAAAGTTCGCCGGCTCGAAGGGGCGATTCACTTTCCCCCACCACACCTTGCTCTCACTCGACGGCTCGCGAACGATGAACTTGTCGTTCGGCGACCGCCCGGTGTGGTGGCCGGTGGACACCACCAGGGGGCCCAGGTGGGACAGCAGGGCCTCCCGCCTGCGGACGACGTGCTCATACAGGGTCGGGGTCGGTAGGTTCCAGTAGACTGCACTTGGGTTGGTGATGGCGTGGTGTTCGAGCCCATAACGGCTGTGCTGCGCTTCTCCTGCTGGCATGTCCGCCTTCCTTTCTGCGCCACCCGCGGCGCCTGGCTGTTGGCCCGTGCTACGCAGCGCCTGCCTCCACGCTGACCCGCCTCCACCCTTCCGCGGGAGAACCCGGCCGCAAGCAGGCTTCTGCGTCGTTCAAAGAGCGGCGCCACCCACTAGACTGCCGATCGCATGGGTATCGCCGCTGACTTGACCTCAGCGCATGGTCTACCCGCGCGCCAGCAAAGTCAAGTGGTGAGGTTTCAAACACACAGTGGTCTTCGATTTGTGTCTTGGCGGGCGCCTGGCGGGGAGGCAAATCGGGACGCCTGACTCGTTATTTCGCGCAGCGCCCCATCCCCCACACACTCCGACAGCAAACAGGTGTTTAATATGCTGCACGGTCCAGGCCCATGCGCTTGCGACTCACAGTATTCGGTTGCGTAATCTTGCTTTCCGGCGCCGTGGCACGGGCGCAGCTTCTGAACAACGCCTCGCTGACCGGCAAGTACTACTTCGTGCAGTTGCTTGTGGAGGTGCCTGTGGGCCAAGCCGCGACGGCGCGCAACGCGGGCGGCGCCATCACCTTCGACGGCAGCGGCAGCTACACTTACAGCGGGAAGCTGGGGATGGGTTCGGGCGCGCTGGCGGCCGTCAGCGGCCAGGGCACGTACAGCGTGGAACCCAGCGGGGCCGTCACCCTGAGCAGCCCGATCCGCGGCGGCGCCAACTTGACGGCGTGGCTGAGCGCCGACCGCCTGGTGCTGCTCGGGGCCGGCACCGAAGCGCCGGACAACGCCAATGACATTTTCATGGCCATCCGCGCGCCCCAGGCGGCCGCGAGCAACGCGCTGCTGGCCGGGGCCTACAGCGGCGCTTCGCTGGCCTTCCCCAACGGCGATGTTTCCGGCGTTCGCTCGGCCTTGCTCTTGCTGGCCGCCGGCGGCGCCGGCCGCTTCACCCGGGTCGTGGTTTCCGGCCACGCGGCGGACCAGGTGGGGCGCAATGTCGCGCAGGAGGTATCCGCTGCCAGCTACAGCATCGGCGCCGACGGAACGGGATCAGCTTCGTTCGGGACAGCGGCCGACCTCTTCTCCGGGGACCGCGAGCTCTTCGTCTCTTCCGACGGCAACTATGTTCTCGGCTATTCAACCGCCGGCGCCCGCGACATTCTGGTCGCGGTCAAGGGTTTCGCCGCTCCGGTGCCGGCTACCGCCCTGGACGGGCTCTACCGGATCGCCGAACTGACTTTCGACGGGCGGAGTTTCAGCGCGGCCAGCGGCGCCTTGATGGCTCTTCCCAAGGGGCGCGCCCTGTTCGCCGAACGCCTGCACCTGGAGGACCTGGCAACCGACTATTCCGGGATCAATTCGTACACGGTCAACTCTGAGGGCACCGGCGCGCTGGCGCCGCCGCCGATCAGCGGCTTGAAGAACATGGCGGTGGGAGTGGCAGCCGCGGCCGGCAGGGCGGAGGCCCTGGTAGGGGCCCAGGTCGGCCCGCTGGACGCTTCCACCGACCAGTACGGCGTTTTCTTTGCTGTGCGGGCCCCGGCGCTGGCGGCCACCGGCGTCTTTCTGGACCCGACGGGCGTGGCCAATGGCGCCTCCTTCGCTCCCCTGCCTCACCCGGTTTGCCCGGGCGCCATTGTTTCGCTGTTCGGCGCGGCCCTGGGCCGGGATACGCTGAGCGCCGGGGCCTTGCCGCTGCCGTCCGCGCTGGGCGGAGTTTCGGTCACCGTAGAGGCCCTGGCCGCGCCGCTGTTTTATGTTTCCCCCGGGCAGGTCAACGTCCAGGTCCCGTTCGGACTGCGCCGGGCGGGCGATCCCAAGGTTCGAGCGGTGACGATTCAGCTCAACACCGCCGGCGGCCAGTCCAACGCAGTGAAGGTTCCGCTGGCGGCGACCTGCCCGGGCATCTTCTCCTACGATGACGGCCGGAGCCCGGACCGCGGGGTAATCCTGCACGCGGACTTCACCCTGGTCACGCCGGAGAAGCCGGCACGCCCGGGAGAAACCGTGATCCTTTACGTCACCGGCCTTGGGGAACTGACCCCGGCGGTGCCTGGCGGCGCGGCCGCTCCGGCCTCGCCGCCGGCGCGGGCGCTCGACTCACCCCTCTTGGTGTTTTTCGGGGGCGAGCCGGCCTCCGGCCTGCTCTTCGCCGGTGGGGCGCCGGGCTTCGCTGGCCTGTACCAGGTGAACGTGGTGGTTCCTGCGGCCGTCCCGGTCGGCCCCAACGTCCCGGTGGCGATTTTCACTGGCAACGCCTTCACCGATCTGGTGGATATTCCCATCAGCCGGTGACGGGAGGCCGGAGACTGGAGGCTGGAGACGACAGAGCGGAGGGAGCTGCCCCTGGAAGCTGAAATCTCCGGCCTCAAGACTTGGAGCTGAAACATGATTACGCGACGAGATTTCTTGCGTGCGGTCGGCGCACTGCCGGCTGCCCCGCTGCTTGAGCTGGCGTGGCCGGCAGGCGAGTTGCGTTATCGCACGCTGGGGCGCACGGGCCGCCAGGTGGTGCCCCTGGGCCTGGGAGGCCAGGCCTCACTGCAGTGGACGGGCACGGGCATCGTCCCGGCCGACATCATCGTGCGGGCAATCGAACTGGGCGTGAATTACCTGGATACCGCCAACGCCTATGGCCCCAGCCAGGCCAACTACGGCGAGGCTTTCCGCCGCCTGCACCTGGTCCCCACCGACCCCGACTACAACGCCGCCCTCCGCCAGCGGCTGTACCTGGCCACCAAGACCGGCCGCCGCTACGCGCTGGATCGCTCCAGCACCGCTGCCACGGCCGTCGCCGAGCTGCTCGTTTCGCTCACCACCATGTTCGGCGACGGTAAGGGCGCCATCCCCGAGGGCGCCT